>JAGPHP010000086.1 GCA_018055415.1 Breznakibacter sp.
CACCACCAATAACTAATACTTTTTTACCTTTTGCCAAGATACGTTCAGCCGCAACATCGATGCCGCTAACAACACGGTTTTGTTGAGTTAAGAAATCCATTGCAAAATGAACACCTTTCAATTCACGTCCCGGTACAGGAAGATCACGTGGCTTCATAGCACCAATGGTTACTACCACCGCATCAAAATCTTTAAGAATATCTGCACCTTTTACATCAACGCCAACAAATGTTTTTGTCTTGAAAACGATACCCTCTTTCTCAAAAATTTGAGCTCTACGATCAATAACCTTCTTATTCAATTTGAAATCAGGAATACCAAAACGTAACAAACCGCCAACAGCCTCATCTTTCTCGAAAACCGTAACCGAGTGACCCGCTTGATTCAACATATCTGCAGCACTTAAGCCGGCAGGACCCGAACCAATGATAGCAACTTTTTTACCCGTACGAACTTTTGGAATGCGGGGAACAATGTATCCATTATCAAATGCACGCTCCACAGTTGAACACTCGTTTTCACGAATAGTAACCGCCTCATGATGAATAGCTAACACACATGATTTTTCGCATGGAGCTGGACATACACGACCTGTAAACTCAGGAAAACTGTTGGTTGAGTGAAGGATATCACTTGCCAATTTCCAATTTTGCTTATAGATAGCATCTTGCCACTCAGGAATTTTACTTCCTACCGGGCAAGCCCAGTGACAAAATGGAATACCGCAATCCATACAACGCGATGCCTGTAAAACGCGATCCTTTTCGTTAAGCGTTTGCTCTACCTCTCCATAATCATCAATACGCTCACTTACTGGTCGGTACCCGCCATCCTGACGGGGAACTAACATAAAACCTTTAGGATTTCCCATAATGATTTTTATATTTTAATGGTAGATGAGGTTTTACCCACATCTACCCTATTTTAATTATTAACTAACAACTACTCTCTAATGTGTGGCGTATCTTCAGTTTCGGCCAATTTGCGGTTAAGCTCAGCAAGTTTTTGCTCTTGTAACACCTTCTTATATTCGAAAGGAATTACCTTAACAAACTTAGGAAGATATTGTGTCCAGTTAACCAAAATCTCTTGCGCTTTCTCGCTATTAGTGTGTAACAGATGTTTTTGAAGTAAGAACTGTAACTCTTGAACATCATCGTAATCCTGAACTCCGCTTAACTCAACTAATCCCTTGTTGCAGAAATAGTCAAAATTACCCTCTTCGTCCAACACATACGCAATACCACCACTCATACCGGCAGCAAAGTTACGACCTGTTTTACCAATAACCACAACACGTCCACCAGTCATGTACTCACAACAGTGGTCTCCAACACCTTCAACAACCGCTAGGGCTCCTGAGTTACGAACTGCAAAACGCTCGCCCGCTACACCACGAATATAAGCATGGCCATCGGTAGCACCATAAAGAAGCGTGTTACCAACAATGATGTTCTCTTCTGGCTTAAAGGTTGAACCTGCAGGAGGAACAACCACAATTTTACCGCCCGAAAGACCTTTACCTAGGTAGTCGTTTGCATCTCCTTCGAGACGTAAGCTAACCCCTTTTGCAAGGAATGCTCCAAAGCTCTGACCAGCAGAACCGCGGAAAGTACAGTTGATTGTGTTGCGAGGCAAACCATCTTCACCATAACGTTTTGACACCTCGCCCGAAAGCATAGCACCTACCGTACGGTCAACGTTATTAATCTCTTTTGCAATCCATACTTTTGATTGATTCAATAGAGCTGGTTGAGCCTCTTTTATTAATTGAACATCCATTACATCGTCGATGCCATGGTGTTGTTTTGCAACATTATGAAGCGCATTTTTCTTACCCTCTTCAGGGAAGTAAAGCAATCCACTCATGTCGATACCCTTTGTTTTCCAGTTACCAACAGATTTATCTTGCTCCAATAATTCGGTGCGACCAACAATCTCATCCAAAGATTTGTATCCAAGAGATGCAAGCACCTCACGAACCTCCTCAGCAATGAAATTCATATAGTTCACCACGTTTTTATATTTACCAATGAAACGTTTTCTTAACTCCGGCTCCTGAGTGGCAATACCAGCAGGACAAGTGTTAAGGTGACATTTACGCATCATGATACAACCTAAAGTAACCAAAGCAGAAGTTGCAAAACCAAACTCTTCAGCACCAAGGATTGCCATCTTCACAACATCTAAACCAGTTTTTAACTGACCATCTGTTTGAAGAACCACACGACCACGTAAGTTATTCATTACCAACGTTTGTTGAGTCTCAGCCAATCCAAGCTCAACTGGTAAACCAGCATGTTTGATAGAGCTATATGGAGATGCACCCGTACCACCTTCAGTACCTGCAATAACGATTAAGTCGGCATGCGCCTTAGCCACACCCGCAGCAACCGTACCAACACCCACCTCAGAAACTAACTTAACGCTAATCATAGCCTTAGGGTTTGTACACTTAAGGTCGAAGATAAGTTGAGCTAAATCCTCAATAGAGTAAATATCGTGATGAGGAGGAGGTGAGATAAGCGTGATACCAGGCGTAGAGTTACGCAACTTAGCAATAATCTTATCAATTTTGAAACCTGGTAACTGACCACCTTCACCTGGCTTAGCTCCCTGAGCAACTTTAATTTGAAGCTCATCGGCATTAACAAGGTAGTTATTTGTTACACCAAAACGACCCGAAGCAACCTGTTTGATAGCACTACGAGCGTTTGTTTTGAAACGTTCAGCATCTTCACCACCTTCACCCGTGTTACTACGTCCACCCACCTCGTTCATAGCAATTGCCATTGCTTGGTGAGCCTCAGCCGAGATAGAACCATAAGACATTGCACCCGTTACAAAACGACGTGTAATAGCCGATACAGGCTCAACTTCGCTGATATCGATAGGTTTGCGACCCTCTTTCAATTTCAAGAAACCACGTAGGAAAAGTGGCGTTTGGTTATCTTTGTTAACCTGAGCCGAGAACTCCTTGAATTTAGAGTAATCACCTTCAGCTGTTGACCACTGAAGAAGACCAATCGTTTCAGGGTTCCAACCATGCTTTTCGCCATATTTACGATAAGTATGAGCTCCTAAAGTATCATAGAAATCTTTCTCTACAACCTCTTTAAAGGCAGCATTGTGGAAGATTTCAATCTCTTTAGACATCTCATCAAAACTAATACCGCCAATACGCGATGGAGTTCCAGTGAAATATTTATCTGTAATCTCTTTGCTAATACCCACGCACTCAAACTGTTGAGCTCCGTGGTAACTACGCAATGTAGAGATACCCATTTTTGACATAATCTTAAGAATACTCTTGTCGATCGATTTAATATAGTGATCACGAGCCTCAACATACGACTCTTTAATCTCACCTTTTTTCACTAAATCTTCGATTGCAGCAAACGCCACATAAGGATTGATGACACTTGCGCCATATCCTAATAGTAGAGCGAAATGCATTACTTCACGCGCATCTCCCGTTTCAACGATCAAACCAACCTGCATACGCTTTTTGGTTTTGATTAAGTGGTGATGTACTGCCGAAACAGCCAACAACGAAGGCACTGGAGCCATTGTTGCATTCACCTCTCTATCAGAAAGGATGATGAAGTGATTACCTGCATCCACCGCTTTTTCAGCTGTGATACACATTGCATCTACCACCTTCTCTAGGCCTTTACCACCTTCGACAATAGGATAGAGCATTGGAATTGTTACATGTGAGAACTCCTCGCGACGGAAATCTTTAATTTTACCTAAATCGGTATTGGTAACAATTGGGCTCTCAAACTTGATGTTACGAACATGAAGTGGTGAATACTCCAAAATGTTTTTAGAAACCGAACCAATATAGTTAGTCAACGCCATAACCAAACCTTCACGAATCGAGTCGATTGGCGGGTTAGTAACCTGCGCAAACAACTGACGGAAGTAGTTATAAATTAACTGTGGCTTATCTGAAATAGCTGCTACTGGCGTATCGTTACCCATTGATGTAACAGGCTCTTGACCTGTTTCAACCATTGGAAGGATGATATCTTTGAAATCTTCGCGAGTGTAACCAAACGTCTTTAAGTAAGCTGCATATTTATCGCCTAGGTTTGACGAAACGTGTTTAGGTTCAATCTCCTTAAGACGAATACGGTTTTCGTTCAACCAATTCTCATAAGGATACTCTTTTGATAATTGAGACTTAATCTCCTCATCAGGAATTATGATACCTAAACGTGTGTCAACCAAAAGAAGTTTACCAGGACGAAGACGACCTTTTTCCTTGATCTCCTCAGCAGGGAATACTTGACAACCCACCTCAGAACCCATCACAATCATATCATTTTTAGTGATCACGTAGCGAGAAGGGCGAAGACCGTTTCGATCTAACGTACCACCAATATAACGACCATCAGAGAAAACGATAGAAGCAGGACCATCCCAAGGCTCCATAAGTGCCGAATGGTACTCGTAGTAAGCTTTAAGAGAATTTGGGATTGGGTTTTTGTCGTTCCACGACTCTGGAATCAACATTGAAAGAGCCTGTGGCAATGAACGACCTGTTTGGAAAAGGAATTCCAACACGTTATCTAACGAAGCTGAGTCAGACTTATTAGGTTCGATGATAGGAAGAATCTTCTTAATATCGTCACCAAAAAGATCAGATTTTAGTAATGACTCACGCGCTTGCATCCATAAACGGTTACCCTTAATGGTGTTAATTTCACCATTGTGAGCAAGGTTACGGAACGGTTGAGCCAAATCCCAAGAAGGGAATGTGTTGGTACTAAAACGTGAGTGAACCAAAGAGATCGCGCTCTTAACCAACGGATTTTGAAGATCAAGGAAATACTCGCCCAATTGAGCAGGGGTAAGCATCCCTTTATAAATGAATGTTTTGGTTGAAAAAGATGGCTGGTAAAAACCTGTTTTATCTTCTACCGATGAGTTGCGAACGCCATTTTCAGCAAGTTTACGAACGATATACAGTTTACGCTCAAGCACATCTTGTTCCATGTTAGCGGTCACAAAAATCTGCTTCACTTTAGGTTCGCTTCTACGCGCTAAATCACCAATAGCGTTAGTATCTACAGGCACATCGCGGTATCCAATTAGCTGTAACCCTTCGGCTGCAATCTGTTTGTTAAGGATATCGATACAAGCATCAAGATCTTTTTGATTTTGAGGTAAAAAGACCAGACCTGTTCCATACTTACCTTCGGCAGGCAGATTAAAACCAACAGATTTACAAAAATCGTGAGGTACTTGCATTAAAATACCAGCGCCATCACCCGATTTGTTATCAGAGCCCTCGGCTCCGCGGTGCGTCATGTTAACCAACACCTCAAGTCCACGTTTTACAATATCGTGCGACTTCTGACCTTTGATATGAGCCACGAAACCAATACCACAATTGTCGTGCTCATTGGCTGGATCATAGAGTCCTTGTGCTTTAGGCAATCCTTTATACATCATATTACGTTTACAATATTTCTACACCAAAACTGTCCATGTTTTTTGACTAAAAAGTCAATTCCTATCAAATATCTCCCAAAAGTATTGCAAAACACTTTTTAAAGTTCGCGCACTATTATTCACACTATCAACATGTTAATAGTTGTGAAAACAATGATATTCGTCAGGGAAAATGGGGAAACAAAAATAGAGTTTATAATTATCAAATGCAAGACACTCAAAAATGAAAGCAGTTAAAAATGACTGATTTAACCCCTATTTTTAATAAATCTTAATAACAGTCGCACAACAAGAACATCATACTAATACTGATAACCAATCAATTATGATATTCAATAATTCACAAAATGTTTATTTTTAAACACGATGTTAGTATTTTGTGAAAAGGTGCAAAAATTAAAAAATAGCAACTTCTGAAACGCAGGCGATGAATACTGAGTGTAATATGCTTGATATTTCAAACTATTTGCATCTACATTCCGAAAAATGATCTAAAGTGGAACCCCTTATCAATTCCAAACGCCATTCGTCTCCGTAAGGATGATCGGCTGGCCATCGGTTACTACAATTGTATGTTCGTGCTGAGCCATAAAACCGCCTCTATTTCCAACCATTGTCCAACCATCTTCAAGTTCAACTGCATAGGATGATATGGTTGATATAAAAGTTTCGATAGCCACGACTGCATTCTTTTTAAATCGACGTTGATCGGTTGGTTTTTTGTAATTGAGAAGCTCATCGGGTTGCTCGTGAAGACGCCGTCCAATGCCGTGTCCGCATAAGTTTTTAATAACCCGATAACCTCGCTTTCGAGCTTCGGTTTCCATAATATGCCCAATATCGGCAATCTTCACACCCCCCTTTATATTGCTGATAGCCTTACGAAGTATCTCTTTAGAGGCATCGACCAACTGCTGATGTTGGTGTATATCTTGACCCAACACAAACGAGTTTCCATTGTCGGACCAAAAACCATTAAGTTCGGCCGAGACATCTATGTTTATTAAATCACCCTCCTTCAGGATTCTGTGTTTTGAGGGGATACCGTGGCAAAATTCATTATTCAAACTGATACAGGTGCATCCCGGAAATTTATATGCCGTAAAGGGGGCTGAGTTGGCTCCAAAACTTTTTAAAATATTGGCCCCAAAGTCGTCAAGTTGTTTGGTTGTCATACCTATTTGAGCATAATCTTTCATCTCTTTCAAAGTATAAGCAACCACATCACTTATCTTTTTCATTCCAATGAGCTCCTCTTCTGTTGTTATAGACATTTTATATTTTTTTAGATATAACCATCTTCAAATCTATTTGTTTTACAAATATCTCTCTGCAAACGAATAAATCATATCAGAGTGCTTGTTACAATTGAGCGTTTGGGGGAAACATTAGTAATAAACCTGACAATCTGAGCAAATAGTTTTTTTAAATAACTCTTAAACAGCTATTTAATCATGTATCTCCCGTTTATGTTGTCGATGTAAACAACATTATTTTTAAAAAGAGCGGCTCCAATTCGGAGTTGACTACTTTTGCGTATGGAAACCTCCACCTCTTTAATCTTAAATTTACCAAGTTTAACCACAGGCAAAGCAACCAATTTCTCGGTTGTCTTTTGTAATCCTCCAATTGTAAAAATTTCTCGTTCGTTGACCTTGAATTTATTCCCCTTCAAAAGCTCTTTAGCTAGAGATGTATTGCTAGGCACAGTTAATGCCGTGGAAGAACCCAAATCAATGATGGCTTTATATTTTTTCCCGTTTATGGTAATATTGGTGTAAGGTGATCCATCAATTTTATCAATCGCCACGGGATATAGCGTTTTGTCGCTCAAATCTTTATCCGAAACCTCCAGACGATTATTTGGGAAATCGATTAACCAGTTTGCTTTGTTAATGATAGGTTCACCAATTAAACCTCCAAAACTGGGTATTTGCTCTTTTAATCCAACCAAATCGCCGTTTCCAGCATACGTCTCCCTAAAATCCACCTCACCAATCTTTATCGACTCGATAATCTCCTCCCCAACACTCATCTCTCGCTTGGAGGCTCCACTGATTTTGGAGGTTTGCCCTACCACACTATCGCGCTGAATAAGAGATATTTGAGCACCTGTATCAAATAAAAAGTTTTTATTCACACCATTCATCGAAACGGGCAAAACAATAAGCGTTTTACTGGTTGTGAAATGAATAGTAGTATGAAAATTTTTAGGGGCAACATATCCACGCTTTTGCAGATTTGTAACCGAACAACCACCAAGAATTTGAATGATGAGGAGGGTAATTATTACAATTTGTATGCTTTTGACCTTTATTGTTTTTGGAAACATAGATTGGCGCTTTCTTCTAACTTAACATTGCTATTTGAGTGCAAAGCTATTTAAATTATAATGGAAAAAGGTTCAATTGTCTACCTAAACGATAGATTATTAAGTTTTATCAGGGAGTCTGTCGAAAAATTTCTTCTCGCAAAGACAATTTGTTAAACAGATTAAAACCAAAGCCTTTGTTGTTAGACTATTTCAACTTAACCACTTTGCTCCCTTGCGTCTTTGCGAGACAAAATTTTATTTATATGGTACTTTTTAGAAAGCCTCAATTAATCTTCGAAATTATGGGGTTAAATGCCTTGGTAAACACCATCACACTATCACCAATTTGCATATTTTCGATATCGCTATCAAAGGCTATTACTTTGGTAATTTGGTTTCCGCCCGAGATAACGGTGAGAATATTTACGGTATCGTGGCGCTCAATGCGAGCAATTTGTCCTGTTATTTGCACTTTACCACTAATGGCGGTATTTGAGAAAACCTCATCGGGAGTGCCCAATTTATCTACGGCACCATCTTTTAAGGTGATAACTCGAGTGGCTATTCGGAACACTTCGTTCAAATCGTGACTCACCATAATGGTAGTGGCACCAAGGAGTTTGTGGGCTTTGGCAATCTCTTCTTGCAGGGTAGAGCGCATCTCGGCATCGAGGGCTGAGAGCGGTTCATCGAGCAGCAGCAACTGAGGCTTACGAGCCAAGGCGCGCGCCAAGGCTACTCGCTGTTTCTGACCCCCCGAGAGTCCGTTTGGCTTGCGTTTCTTAAACTCCGTTAACCCAAAAGCAGCCAACAATATTTCAACTGTATCTCTGTTTTCAACTGTTTGTGCAAAAAGTAGATTCTCCTCAACGCTCATATTCGGGAAGAGGGCGTAATCTTGAAACATCAGACTGATATTGCGCTTTTGTGGCACAACGTTAATCTTATTTACACTATCGAACCACACCTCCGAACCAAAACGAATGGTGCCTCTATCGGGATTTGTGAGTCCTGCCAGTATGCGCAAAAGCGTGGTCTTCCCTACCCCCGATGGGCCAAAAAGAGCCACCAATTCGCCCATCTGAATATCTGTTTTAAAAGACAATGTTAAGGGGCCATTAGCGGTAGCTACTCGCTTATCTACATCTATATAAATTAGATCATTTTCCACGGCTCCTGTTTTTTGTTAACGCTATAAATAGTGGTAAGTAGCACCAACGATGCCACAAAGAGAATGAGAGCATATTGGTTAGCCACATCGTAATGAACCGCTTGCACCTCATCGTAAATGGCAATGGAGGCTACTCGCGTTTCGCCAGGCAAGCTTCCGCCAATCATCAATACAATACCAAACTCCCCAATGCTGTGTGCAAACGTGAGAGCCACCGCAGTGATAATGGATGTTTTGATGTTGGGGACAAGCACTTTAAAAAAGGTAGTTAGTTTAGATTTTCCGAGTGTATAAGAGGCCTCTCTTAAGGTGTTTGGTAGAGCTAAAAGTCCGTTATGCAGAGGTTGAATCATAAAGGGCAGACTAAAAATAACGGAGGCGATAAGTATTCCCTCAAACGAGAAGGCCAAACGGACGTTAAACACCTCGGCCAGCCAAGCTCCAAACCAATTTTTGGGACTATAAACCACCAACATATAATAGCCAATTACCGATGGAGGTAACACCATAGGCATACTCACCAGTGCCTCGACAAAAGGCTTTAGCTTGGTTTTGGTGTAGGTGAGCCAATAAGCAAATGGCAAACCAATAATCACCAAGATGAAGGTTGTCCAAAAGGCCAGTTTAAAGGTAACCCAAAGGGTTTGAGCGAATATTGAATCCATTTTTAATTATTAATTGTAAATGGTTAATTGTGGCCCCCCCTAGCCTCTCCAATCGCAGATCAGCGAAGCTAAAGGAGGGGGACAAGGCAGAAACCTGATGTTATTTCTTCACTCCCCTCCCTTGGAGGGGTTGGGAGAGGCCTACACCTCCACCCTCATCAACGCAATCTCGTTCGATTTTACCAACGCCTCCACCTCATCGCCAATGGCAATTTGAAGCGAATCGACGGCTCGAGTTGTTATGGCC
>JAGPHP010000261.1 GCA_018055415.1 Breznakibacter sp.
GTGTAACACACTAGCCGCTTACATGTTGGCAACTTTTATAATATCGGCAATAACGCCTGCAGCAGTTACATCGGCACCAGCCCCGTAACCCTTAAGTTGCATTGGGTGTTCGCGGTAGTTTGTAGAGGTTATTAAGATGATATTGTTACTTCCCTCTAAGTCGTAAAACGGATGCTTCGAATCTACCTCAATAAGTGATAAATTGGCTTTTCCCTCTTCAAAACGAGCGGCATAACGCCATCTCTTGCCCTCGCGCTCCAAACGTTGACGCTCCTTCTCAAAAATCGGATCCAGCTCTTTTACCTTCTCAAGGAAGTTTTCAATAGATCCAGACTCAATGTATTCTTGCGGAATAAATGGCGTCACTTTAATATCTGAACTCTCCATCTTTTCACCCGCTTCACGCGAAAGAATAAGGAGTTTACGAGCCACATCGAGTCCGCTGAGGTCAATTCGTGGATCAGGCTCACTAAAGCCCTTCTCTTTAGCCTCAATAATCACCTTTGAGAGTGGTTTTTCGGCCGAGATGTTGTTAACGATGAAGTTTAGAGTTCCTGAAAGAACAGCTTCTAATTTTATAACATGGTCACCGCTACGCACAAGGTCGTTAAGCGGTGAGATGATTGGTAAGCCCGCTCCCACGTTAGTCTCGTATAGGAATTTAACCCCTTTGGCACGTGCAGTGTCCTTAAGTTGCTTATATTTTACATACTCCGAGCTACTTGCAATTTTGTTTGCAGTAACCACCGAGATATTGTTTTGCAAAAGTTCGAGATAGATCGATGCAACATCCTCATTAGCCGTGCAATCTACCACAATTGAGTTTGGCAAGTTAAGCTCCTCAATTTTAGTCACGAGTGCTTTCATATTCGAAGTAGCACCATGCTCATTTAAAAGTGCACGAGGATCGCTATAATCAAGACCTTTTGCATCAAAAATCATCTTTTTGCTCGATGCCAGACCCACAATACGAATATTCACCTTGTTCTCTTTCATCAGCTTCTCGTTTTGTTGAGATATTTGTGAAAGTAACTTTGCCCCAACCGTACCAATACCTACTAAGGTAACATTTAACATGGTAAAGTTTGATAAGAAGAAGGAGTCGTGAAGCACATTAAGCGCCTTTTTGAGCTCTCTCTCTTTCACCACAAAAGAGATGTTTAGTTCCGATGCTCCTTGAGCAATGGCCGAGATATTGATGCCGTTAGTACCCAGACTATTAAATAACTTGCCCGAAATACCAGTGCTATTCTTCATATTCTCACCCACAATCGCCATCACAGCCATCTCAGGCTCAACCGACATTTTGTTGATCAAGTTTAACTTAATCTCGTTTGCAAACTCTTCCTCAATAGCCGTAACCGCTTTTTCGGTAACAGCTGTCTCAATTACGATGCTGATGCTATTTTCTGAAGATGCTTGAGAGATCAAAATAACGTTGATATCCTTAGTGGCCAACGATTTAAAAAGACGCATCGAAATACCTGTAACACCCACCATTCCTATACCTTGAATGGTTAACAATGATACATTACTGATGGATGAGATACCTTTGATAACTCTGCTTGTGCTCCTATATGGTTCAGATGAGATGAGCGTTCCTACTGCTTGTGTGTTGAAAGTATTTTTTATTAAGATGGGAATTCCTTTTTTGAAAACAGGTAAAATGGTTGGAGGATAGATCACTTTTGCACCAAAATGGCTCAACTCCATTGCTTCCGAATAGGTTAACTTGTCGATGCAATGCGCGTGACGAATTACACGAGGATCGGCAGTCATAAAACCATCTACGTCAGTCCAAATCTCTAGTAACGACGCATCAAAAGCCGCAGCTAAAATGGCAGCCGTGTAATCCGAACCTCCTCTCCCTAAAGTCGTTGATTCGTTTTGTTTGTTTGATGAGATAAACCCAGGGAAGATAGATATTTTACCTAACGAGTTTTTAATAGCTTGTAAATTTGAGTAGGTAAGTTCGCTATCTACTTGATTACGACCAAATACCAAATCGGTTTTGATATATTGCTTTGAATCGAATAAATTGCTTTCGCTGATAGCATAACTTATCACCAATGAAGAGATGCGCTCGCCAAACGATGAGATATTCTCAAAGCTCTTATTGGTAAGCTCTTTAAGCATATAAACACCCTTTACGAGTGTAAGCAATTCATCAAAAAGAACAGCTGTTTTCAGTTCAACCTCCTCTTTTTGAGAACTTTTAAAAAGATTGTCGTAAACCGTTTGGTGTTTCTGTTTTATCTCTTCAAAAATATCAAAGCACGTACTATCGCCCTTTTCAGCACTTTTAGCCATTGCAATAAGTTTGTCCGTCACACCACTAAGTGCCGACACAACTACTACAACTTGCTCATTCTGAGAAAGAACAATGTCCTTTACTTTTAGGATATTCTCCCAAGAACCAACTGAGGTTCCACCAAATTTTAAGACTTTCATTTTTATATATTTAATAATCAATTACCTCACAATCTGCATCCTGAGGAATAGGAACGACAAAAGTAAGAAAAGCTACATTTTTATCAATAGCGAAGGTGATAAAATAACGAAAGGAGCAGTGATTTTCTGCTCCTTTCATCTTTAAAATTATCAATTTGACTAACCGTGGAAAACCAACAGTGGCAAATCGGTATGAAATAGCATTTTTTTAGCAATATTAGGATTCATGATCCTCGATAAGAAACCACGTCTATGCGTTGTAAGGGATACCAAATTAATATTATTCTCTTTGATATAATCCTCTATACCCGCCCAATATTCTGGGTTGTCAACCAAATTACAAATAATGGTATTCTCTTTATGTTTGCGTAACAGATGTTCTCTTAAGCCCTTCATTTTCAATTCATCCCATTTGGTGTCGGTATGCACACCAATATGGGCACAATGGATATTAACCTTAATAGGTTTAATGATCTCTTCCAATTTTTCCAATGCATCCAAATCTTTATCATCGAAGTTGGTCGCATAAAGAAGGTTTGAAATGGCATCAATACCTTTGTA
>JAGPHP010000012.1:0-22726 GCA_018055415.1 Breznakibacter sp.
CCTTTTTCTCAAAGTACTCCAATTATTAAGGTTGAAGCAAACGGTGATTTTAAAATATACCCAACTTGTGTAACCTCGTCGTTTACAGTTGATGGTGAAAATTTATCGAGAGTTGTGGTTGTGAGTCTTGTTGGATCAATTGTTTTGGATAACTCTGACTTTAGTTCTTCGCAAACAGAAAATATTGTTTCGGTAGAAGGTCTTTCGTCTGGAATATATGTGGTTAAGGTTTACGATGTTAAGGGAGTTGTAGCTACAGCCAAGATTATTAAGAGATAGTTATTGGTAGCGTTATTAAAATTTAAATATTATACGATATGAATATATATAAAAGGGTTGTTGGAAGTTTCTTCGCTTTCGTTGTGGCAACAAGTTTATTGGCTGCGGGTTCCGCCAACGCTAATTTGAATGGTGTTGAGATTAATAGTAAAGGTGTTAATTTGGTTACAGGTTTTGCATCAGCAACCCTAACTTATGCCATAACTCCAAATCCATTTCCAACGGAGGTTACATTACGTGCTATCCCTTCTGATAAAAAAGCGAAGGTCGCTATTCAAATTGGTTCGGCTACCTATAGTAATCATTCGATGGTTGGGTTGGTATATGGGAATGTAGATATTGTCTTTGCAGTAACTGCCGAAGATGGTGTGACAAAAAAGGAGTACACCGTTTCTCTTTCAACCGGAGGTGGTGGAGGCGGTGGTTTAAAATCGCTTGAAACACCTTACTATTCAACTAATCCAAATGGTGGCGTAGGAAAAGCTAGCAGCAACATGGTTGTTGTTAAAAATGCCAATATGACTTCAGATGGTTTTACCGATTGGAGTAGTGATATGATGATTGCGCAAAGTGCTTCAAATGATATTTGTCAATCATTTAAGGGCTCGCACGAATATCCAATTTTTGATACGTATGCAATGTATGCTAGTTGGGATGATACCTATTTGTATTTGGGATGGCAATATGTGAATGTAATAGATATTACAGATCCGAGTCAAGGTGGACAGCAAACCGATAATGGAAAGCCTTGGAATGGCGAGCATCGAATTACAATTGCTTTAGATCTTTTTCCGGGCAAAAGTGGGAAGGGTGTTATGAGCGACGGCGTTACAGGAGTGTGGGATGGAACTGGAAAAGTATTTAATCTCTTTGAAAATGGTCTCGATTGTATGATTATGACCTCTCCGAAGCCTGGTTCGGGAGTTCCGGGTGTGTTTAGATTAAATGATCAAGGAACATTCGATTTAACGGCGCAAAATTTTACAACATTTACCGCTGGGGGTGTCGTTTTTGGTTATGTTGATGGTTTGCTTCCTAGTATTACAAAAGTATATGGCATTAATAAGGCACAGGCTTGGGCTGGATATTCACCTGCCGAATTAGAAGGTACTGTGGGATTTGTTGATATGCTTGCCTTAGGTCATAAGAAAACGCAAGATACTTTTTATGAGATGAAGATTCCGTTTACGGTTTTAGGTATTACACGATCGTATTTAGAATCAAATGGTATTGGCGCAATGCTTGTTTCAACCTATGGAAATAGTGGAACAACTTCAATCCCATACGATCCAACGGTATATGATCATGTGACAGATCCTTACGGAGCTGATTCTTCAAGTTCTGCCGAGAAAGATGATTTAGATACCTTTACTTATGGTATGGCTCGAATAGGCAAAAAGTAATATAATCAATAAATGTAAAGTAAAAGCCTCTGAATTTAAATTAATTCAGAGGCTTTTACTTTATTCGAATATTACCAATATAATTACAATTTAGTGTGTGGTCTCTAATCCACCTCAATTACCACATACTCCATCGGTTCCCCATTTCCATTACGAGCTATAAATATTTTTAACCACATAACACCTTTCTCTGAGTTGTATTGAAGTTTAAATTCATCTTTTCCCTCACTAAGTTTTTGTAAATCTGCATTGTATAGAAAATTGCTCAACTGGAGCTGTTCGTCTGCTGGCATGATACTGAAAATTCTATTATACGAGTATATATCCATATCTTCGGATAATAGAAGGCAAAGACGAGGGTAATTCATCAATGCTTTTTTCATCACGTTTACATAGGTTACTGGCTCTAAATCACAAGATGGGTGTTTTAGCACAAATTGCAAAACTCGTTGGCCACCAAAAGAGACTTCTGATGCCACAAGCTCTACCAACGTGGTATTGCCTTCAATTGTAAATGTCCCCGAAAGCTCTTTTGTCCATCTGCTATTTTGAAAGGGTTTCTCAATAAGAGATTGTACCTCCTCTTTTAGATTATCATTAAGATAGTCCGTAAATGGGCTTGAGAGTACTTCGTTTGATTCGAGTGGTTTAAAGAACTCAAGAGCGTACTTGTTCAGATAGGTAATCCTACCTCGACTTACAATTACAATAGCTAAAGAGGTCTCCACTAAAAGATCCTTCTCTTGTGCTAGATTAGCGCGGTGTTCGGCATCAATTTTATGCTTATAGTAGGCAAGATCTAAACTAATGCCTAGTTCTTGTTTCGTAATTGGTTTTACAAGATAGCCGTATGAGTTTGAGGTTACGGCATTTTCAATTACATGGTTGTCTGTTTCGCTTGATACGTAGATGACCGGGATGTCAAACTCTTCATGTATGAGTTGGCAAGTCATGATGCCATCTAGTTCACCCTCAATATGGATGTCCATCAATATCACATCAGGATTGTATAAACGACACGCCTCCAACGCCTCTTTCCCACTTTTGCTATGGGCCACAAGCTGGTGCCCCAAGCTTTTGATAAACATCGAAAAGATGGTGGTAATAAATAGATCGTCTTCAACCACTAATATTCTCATCATGAATTAGCTTCTCAATAAAAAAATTAACTTTGCCAAACCATAAAATTTATTGAAACAGGTGAATCTTACAATAGACATTGGAAATAGTACAACAAAGTATGCAATTTTTGATAGATTTCAAATAGTTCATGGCGGAATTATCGAATCTATGCAAAAAAAGTTTTTTGCTACTTTGTTAAACAAGTTCTCGATAACGTCTATTATCGTCTCTTCAGTAGGAGAACTACTCTCAAAGGATATTGTTGAGATGATAGAGTTAAACAGTGTTAAACTGATAGATTTTGATCACAACACCCGCTTGCCCTTCGTTAATTTGTATAAAACGCCCCAAACAATTGGCAAAGATCGTCTGGCGGCTATTGCAGGTGCGCTTTATCACTATCCTCAAGAAAACATATTAGTTATTGATGCAGGAACAGCCATTACTTACGATATTATAACTGACAAACGTGAGTTTATAGGCGGTAATATCTCTTTAGGGATAAAAATGCGCTTTATGGCACTAAATCACTTCACAAAACGTTTGCCTTTGGTAGAGTCAAGAGATTCCTTTGAGTTTATTGGAACAAATACCATTGAGGCGATTGAATCGGGCGTGTTGAATGGTGTGTTGAATGAAGTTGATGGGATGATTAATAGTTGTAATAATCGTTATAAACCTTTACGTACTGTTTTTACGGGAGGTGATACTAATTTTTTTGATTCAAACTTAAAAAATCGCATATTTGCACACCCAAACTTGGTATTAGAGGGTCTTAATTATATATTAGAATACAATGTTGAATAAAAAAATCGCACTTGCATTAGTTGTTTGCTTCTCTATAGTGGGTAGTTTGGTTGCGCAAAATCGAACTTTTTCACCCTACTCTCGCTATGGTTTAGGCGATATTCAGGGAACGAGTATAGGGCGTTTGCAAGGTATGGGTGGAGTGGGTGTTGCTCAACGATCTGCTTATACTCTTAATGATGTAAACCCTGCATCTTTAACTGCAATTGATTCACTATCCTTTATGTTTGAAGCGGGTGTAGGATTTTTTAGTCAGAAAATTCAAGCCTCAGATATCACCTCCTCTGCTCAAAATATGAATTTTGATCTTTTTGCATTCGGATTTCCTATATCTAGATGGGCTGGAATGTCACTTGGGGTGAGGCCTTTTGCAGGTACAGGTTATAATATCGCTTCAACTTCTGGCACTTATCCTGATAGAGTTACCACTACAAACAAGGGTGAAGGAAACATAACCGATGCCTTTTTGTCATTTGGATTTAGACCTGCAAAGAACTGGTCATTAGGTGTTACTGCAAGTTACCTGTTTGGTGCTGAGAAACACTACTCATATAACGTTTTTGCCGATGATCCGTACGCTTTGCAGACAGGGACTTTAAGAGAGGTGTCTGTTAATGATTTTAAAATTGATTTTGGTGCTCAATACACCATGCAGTTAAGCGAAGGACGACGTTTTATCTTTGGAGGTACGTTTCGTCCGCAAGGACCAATAACTGGGGATGTCTCAACTCATACTGAGTCGGGAACAGTGATTGATTACTCCGAAAATAAGCTCTATGAAGATGGCGTTGTTCTAGAAGATACCACAACATCTTTGAGCTATTTTAGTAGTCGTCTTCCTTTTCAGTTAGGGTTGGGTGCGACTTATGAAATTGCAGATAAGCTCTCAACTTCTATTGATTATACTTTTGCGAATTGGAGTAACACTCCGTTTTATGATAAAACAACCACCACTGTTGATTTACATAATCTTGCTGTTGGTGCAGAGTTTATTCCTAATGATTTAAAAACTGGGCAATTGTTTAATAGAATGCGTTATCGAGTTGGTGGATATTACAAAAAAGAGTATCTTAAATTTGATAGCTACCAATTGACTGATTACGGCATAACTTTTGGTGCTGGTATTCCGTTAAGACGATCTAAGAACTCATTGAATTTTGGATTTGCTTATGGTGTAAGAGGAAAATCGTCTGATGGACTTCTTAAAGAGAATTATTTTAGGATTAATCTAAATGTCTCGTTACATGAGTTCTGGTTTGTAAAACGCAAATTTGAGTAATTACAATTAAAATCATTCGTTATGAAAAGTTTATTTGTACAAATCATCTTTTTAACTCTCTCTCTCTTAAGTGTTAAAGCTCAGAAGGGGGTTGATACAAATAGTAAATATGGCGTTGGCGAAGATAGTCTCCGTTGTTTGAAAAATCTTACGTTATATGATTTGGATTACAAGCAAAAAAGAGTGCTTGAAGCCTATGATGCTTGGTTTGTGGCGTTTAATGAGTGCCCTTTATCTACTTTAAATCTATATACTCACGGTGTTAAAATCGTTGCTGCTAAGGTTGAAGCGGAGAAAGATGTGACTAAAAAGGAGGAGTTTTATCAACTCTTAATGAAGGTTTATGATCAACGTGCAAAGTATTTTGGAAATAGCGCAAAATATCCAGTCTCCTATATAATGGGATTAAAGGCTTTGGATATGCTTGCATATAAGGGAAATGATGCTTTAGTGCAACAGAATGCTTACGATTATTTGCTTGATAATATTTCAAAAGCTCCTCAAACTGTTCAGCCTGCTACTATTTCGAGTTTTTTCTCAACCTCCATCACTCTTTATAAAAGTGGTGCATTGGCTGCTAACAAAGTTATTGAGAATTATAATATTGCCACAGTTTTAATAGATAAAGAGATTGCCGCAGAGACAAAACCCGAGAAAGTGACCGTTTTAAATGGTGTAAAGAGTAATATTGATGCTCTGTTTTTGAGTAGTGGTGTGGCTGATTGCAAAACTCTTGAAGAGCTCTTTGCTGCCGATTTTGATAAGAAAAGTGGTGATATTGCTTGGTTAAAGAGCTGTTCAGCAATATTAATCAAACAAAATTGTCAAGATTCTAATATCTTTTTTAAGATAGCCGATGCGCAATATAAACTCGAGCCTTCTGCCGATGCGGCTTACGGGTTGGCAATTATGAATTTGAAGCGCAAAGATCTTGATGGCGCCTCAGATTTCTTTCAAAAAGCCATTGAGATGGAGCAAGATGGAACCAAGAAATCAAAATATCTTTATCAGTTGGGATTAATCTACCTTAATCAGGGAAATCTAAGTGGTGCTAAAAGTAAGGCTGTGGAGTCACTTCAACTAAATCCTTCCTGTGGTGAGTGTTATTTGATAATTGGGAAGGTCTATGCTCAATCGTCAAAGACGGTGGGTGCTAACGAGTTTGAGCAGAAGAGTGTTTATTGGGCAGCTGTCGATAAGTTCTTGAAAGCTAAGAGTGTTGACACTAGTTTAGCTGAAGATGCAAATCAGATGATTTCTGCCTATTCTGCGCTATTTCCAACAACTGAGGAGTTGTTTTTTCAAGGCATTGCTGTAGGCGCTTCTTATCAGGTAGGTGGAATCGTGAATGAAACAACAACCGTAAGAGCTAGAAAGTAGTGGTTATAGCATTTGGCTTAGAAAGATATGAAATAAATAAAAGGGCTTGCTTAGCCCTTTTTGTTGTTGTGTTGATTCTTTTAGTGGGGTGTAAACCTAATAGTCCAGCCGTATTAAGTGCCATTGAAAAGATGGAGGAGCAACCAACTCTTTTGGTCAAGGATCTCTCAACGCTCGTAAGTGATTCGGGAAAGATTAAATACAAGTTAGTTACACCTGAATTGTTGGAGTTTGACAGCAAAAGCGAACCCTATATGGAGTTTAAGCAAGGTTTGCAAATAACCTCATACGACTTGCAGATGCAGGTGAATGCAGAGATTAAGGGCAATTATGCTAAACGGTTTACCAAAAAAGATTTATGGGTGTTGCGTAATGATGTGCAAGCGCGCAATTTAGAGGGTAGTTTAATTAATACCGAAGAGTTATATTGGGATCGTATAAGTAAACGTATCTACTCGGATAAATTTATTAAGATAACTTCTAAGAGTGAAGTTATCACAGGAATCGGGTTTGAGTCGAATGAGGATTTTACTAAGTACAAAATATTAAAAGTCAACGGAATTATTGATATTAGCGAGTAAGTTTGTTTAATATATTGCATCTCTTGTTCCCGTTAAATATTTATGAATATGTTTGTAGAACAGTAAAAATGCTAATAAGTGTTGTTTTTTGCATAAAATTCAACTCATTTTTTAACAAATAAATTGGATTTTCTTTTTTTTCTATATATTCGTAGCGCAAAATAAGTAATATTAAAAATCTTTATAAATGATAACATTAGAAACAATACGCAATCGAGCAGGAATACTAGTAGCGGCTTTTATCGGGTTCGCTCTTTTTGCGTTCATCTTAACTGATTTACTAAGTTCAGGACAATCTATTTGGCGAGGATCACAAAATAAGGTTGCGGTCATCAATGGCGAAGAGATCTCTATCGACCAATACCAAGAGAAGGTGAATATCATGGAAGAGTTCACTAAATTAAATCAAAATAGCAGCTCTTTAGGTGAGGAGATGATGAGTCAATTAAGAGATCGTACTTGGGACGATATGATTCAAGAGAAGTTGATGGCTAGCAAATATGAAGATCTTGGATTAACGGTAACAGGTGTTGAAGTGGCTGACATGACTTATGGTAAGGATATTCATCCTGCAATTCGTCAGATGTTTACCAATCAAGAGACCAATCAGTTTGAGAAAGAGCGCGTGCTAGCTTTTTTAAAGAATAAGCAACAAGATCAAAACGCAAGTTTCTTTTGGGTTGTTTTTGAGCAACAGTTAGTTAAAGAGAGAAATTTAAATAAATATAAGGCGTTGGTTAAGCAGGGACTTTATGTAACTAAGAGTCAGGCTGCGAGTGAAGCTAAGGCAAAGGCTGCGAAAGTAGATTTTGACTTTACCTCAAAAACATACGCTTCGGTTGCAGATAATAGCGTATCTGTATCTGAATCAGAAATTAGTGACTACTATTCTAAGCACAAGTCTGATTACAAACAAGCTCCTCAGCGTACAATTGAATTTGTGGCTTTCCCTATCGTTCCTTCAGCGGAAGATGAGAAGTTGGCTGCTGAGCAGATAAACAAAATCAAAGCGGAGTTCGCTGCTAATAGTGGTGATGCATTCCAATATGCTAAATTAAGCTCTGATGGAACTGTTGATGAGACAAACTACTCGTTATCACAAGTACCTGCATCACTTCGCTCATTTGCCTCAACAGCATCTATAGGTAGTGTAACAGGTCCGTATGAAGAGAATGGTGTTTTGAAAGTGACAAAATTAGCGTCTATCAAGCAAATGCCTGACTCTGTTAAAGCGCGTCATATTTTATTAGCTGCGTCTGACCCTCGTGCTGAGGCAAAAGCAGATAGTTTAATGTCATTGATTAGAAGAGGAAGTGATTTTGGTGTTATTGCACGCACAAACTCTACAGATCGTGGTTCTGCTGCAAATGGCGGCGACTTAGGTTGGTTTAAAGAGGGTATGATGGTTAAGCCATTTAACGATGCTTGTTTTAATAACAGCAAAGGTTCAGTTGTAAAAGTGGCAACACAATTCGGGGTTCATATTATTGAAGTTCAAGAAGTAGGTAAGCCAGTTGCGAAATATGGTTTAGCAACTATTGAGAAGAAAGTTAACTACAGCTCAAGAACCTATCAAGCTATCTATGGTAAAGCAACAAAGTTTGCTCTTGAAAATAACTCAAGAGAGAAATTTGTAGCGGCAGCTATAAAAGAGAATTTACAGCTTACTCCAGTTACAGGTTTAACTGCAACATCGAGAGTGGTGTCGAATTTAGAGTCGCCTCGTGAATTAGTACGTTGGGCTTTCAATGAAGCTGAAGTTGGTGAAATTAGTCCAATCAATGAGCTTGGTAACAAATTTGTTATTGCAATTTTAACTGGTGTTAGCGATGACAATTATAAGAGTTTGGCTGATGCTAAATATGAGATTACACAATCGTTGTTGAAGGAGAAAAAAGCGGCAAAGATTATTGCTGATCTTTCTGGAGCTACAAAAAGTGCTACTAGTTTATCATCTGTAGCTCAACAAGCTGGATCAACCGTTCAAACGGCTACAAATATTAACTTTGGAAGTTATCAAGTTCCTGGAGCTGGTGCAGAGCCTGCAGTAGTTGCTTTAGCTGCTAATAGTCCTGTTGGTAAGATTACGGCACCTGTGAAAGGAAACAATGGTGTGTATGTTGTTAAAGTAAATAATATTTCAAGTACACCAGAGAATTTGGATATGGAGAAGAGCTATTTGAAGCAATCAAATGGTTATAAAGTTGAGTATAAAGCATACGAATCGATTAAAGCTGCAGCCGAAATTGAAGACAATAGAGGTCGCTTTTATTAGTAGATTGCGATATAAAGTTTAAAAGAGAGAGGAAGCGTAAACTGTTTCCTCTTTTTTTTGTTTTAGCTTTTGGATTGATGATAAATTGTATTGATATGTCGCAGTTTGACGCAGTTGCCCGTGAGTGGGATATGAATAAGATGCATCAGGATCGGACTCTTGCTATTGCTAAAGAGATGGCAAAAGTGATTCCTTTTAATAAAGAGTGGAGTGTTTTAGAGTTTGGTGCTGGAACAGGGCTTCTTAGCTTTCATCTTAAAGATCGATTTAAACAGATTACACTCGTCGATAATTCGAGTGAAATGATAAAGGTGTGTGAAGAGAAGTGCTCTTTGTTGAAAAGTTCTCATATTCACCCTGTCTGTATTGATTTGGAGCATAATGTGCTAGACAAGAGTTTTGATCTTATCTACTCACAAATGGCACTCCACCATGTTGGCGATGTCGTTGATGTTTTCAAAACCTTTTATGAGCTGCTAAACATTGGAGGATACCTTTCTATTGTTGATCTGTATAGTGAAGATGGCTCTTTTCACGGGCCAGACGCGAAGGTTCATCTTGGATTTGAACCGAGAGAATTACAGATTCAGTTAGAGAAAGTTGGATTTAAAGAGGTCGCTTTTTATAGTTGCTATGATCTAAAACGTGAAAATGGACAGGTTTATCCACTTTTTTTGTTAACAGCAATTAAGTAAGATGCTGTTTGATCGCACTGAGAGCCTCATCTTTGAAGTTTCGACCAATTGGAAAGCTCTTGCTTTCAATGGTTACCGATGACGCGTTAAAAGACTCAATTTTATCAAGAGAAATAATGAATGATTTGTGAATTCGCACAAACTTACCTTTTGGCAGGCGGTCTTCAAATTCATTAATAGTGCCGTAAGTTTGTAGCTGTTTATTTGTGAGATGGATAATGAGGATATTCCTTTGGCTTTCAACGAGACATATCTCATTTAGTTTGACTTTTGTTAAGTTACCCCCACTTTTTATATGAATAAAGGCATTCTCGAATTCGTTGCTCAGTGATTTAATTGGATCAATATTACGGTGGAGTAGTTTTGCTATAGCTTTCTGGAAACGTTCAAACGAGAAGGGCTTAACTAAATAATCTACAGCATCTAGTTCAAATCCTTCCACCGCAAACTCGGGTGATGCTGTTGTAAAGATCACTTTGGAGGTATTCGCTGCTTTTTTGGCTAGTTCAATGCCATTTACTCCCGGTACATTAATGTCTAAAAATAAGATATCAAATTGCTCCTTTTGTATAGCTGCAAGGGCGTCGACTCCTGATTCGAAAAGAGCCGATAAGCTTAGCCACTCGATACGTGAGATATACTCTTTTATAATTCCTTGTCCAATTTTTTCATCTTCTAAAACAAGACATCTGTATTGGCGAATATCTTCCATTATCTCATCAGTTTAAGTTGTACCGTATATACATCCTCGGTTTCATGAATTTTTAGTTCGTTTTGCTCTTTGTAGATTATATCCAGACGACGTTTTACATTTTGTAACCCGATACCCGAGTTTGGGATAAGAGTTTTTGTATTATTTAAAGGGATGCTGTTTTCAATAATGGCCTGAATGTATTGATTTGATAAAGAGATGTCTATGCGAATCCATGCAGGTTCTGTTGCTTTTGCTACGCCATGTTTGAAGCAGTTTTCAACAAAAGGAAGTAGTAGTAGAGGTGCTATTTTTTTTCCTTCAAGCGAACCATATACATTAAAGCAGATATCCACTTTGTCTCCATATCTAAGTTGTTCAATTTCAATGTAGTTTTTGGTGTGTTCAATCTCTTCACTTAAATCAATGGCATCAACATTTGTTTGGTAGAGCATATAACGCAACATTTCCGAGAGCTTTAGAAGTAGAGATTCTGCTTTGTCGGATTTAGCCACAATTAATCCGTATAAATTGTTTAATGTGTTAAAGAGGAAGTGTGGCTGAATTTGATTTTTAAGAAAGTTGAGTTCAGCTTCGAGTTTAGCACGCTCGAGCTCTTGGGTTTCCATTAGGCTTTTGTACCAAGCTTGGGCAATTCGTGCACCTATTGGTATGACGGTGACGGTGTTGATATCTATAATTAGATGCATAATTTGATACCTATCGAAAAGAGGAAGCGTAGGGTCGTAAACGGGGTTTAGAGGAGTTAAGATGTAGTATATAAGTATTCGTTGAATAATTCCGAAGATGATAAGCGAACTAAGCGAAAAGAGGATGAAAAGTAGGTATTTCCGTTTTAAAAGGAGTAGTGGAATGGTTAGATAGACGTATATGTACGTTGCCGCCATTTTTGCAGGTAATAAGACTAACTCGTTCGTTAGGGTTGTGCTGAAATTGTAGTATATAGAGCCCCAGAAATATCCAAAAAAGAGCACGATGAAGAGCCAGTAGCCTACATGGATTAAATATTTATACTCCGAAAATTTCTTTAATGTTGAAAATGATATCATTACAATTTCTATATCAGGCTACGTTATTTGTTGATAATAAATGGGATGATGTATATTGTCTAAATCAATAAAGTAAAACCAGTTCATCTTATTTAAAGGAAGTATAATGTCGTATCTTTAATCAAGTCTACGACATTATCTTTATCCGAGTTTGCTCTATCTATTTTGTTGATTCTTCGATGCTAATTGCATATCCGCCTCCAGCAGCGCAAAATTGCGATAGTTTTGATTTGTTTGTTATACTAATTTTGCGAATTTCATAAGCTTGCGAGTTTGTCTTGCAATTGGTTGCCTTCGTGTCTGAATATATTGTTGCGGTATATTTTTTTCTCGCTTCTAAAAAGTTGAAACTTATTATTGAAGTTCTTGGGCTTTCTCCATTTACACTCCCGATAAACCATTTTGGACTTCCTTTTGCCTTACGAGCTACAGTAATGTATTGAAACGGTTCAGCTTCAAGGTATTTACTATCGTCCCAATCTATGGCAACATCTTTAATGAACTGAAATGCGTCGGGAAAGCGGTTGTAACTTTCTGGTAGATCGGCAGCCATTTGTAAAGGACTATACATTGTTACGTAAAGTGCTAACTGGTTGGTGATTGTAGTGTTAATATGTTGGTTATTGCTTGGGCTGATTTTAGATAAATCTGTTTCAAAAATGCCAGGCGTGTAATCCATTGGTCCGCCGATTAAACGAGTAAACGGTAGTATTGTAACATGGGTGATTTTAGAACCTCCAAATGATTGGTATTCTGTTCCTCTCGCCGATTCGTTGCCAATCAAATTTGGATAAGTGCGAGCCAAACCGGTTGGTCTAACAGCTTCGTGGGCATTGACCATAATTTTATATTGGGCAGCTTTTTCAATTGCGTATTGGTAGTGGTTAACCGTCCATTGACTATAGTGGTTTTCGCCTAAAGGGAGGATGTTTCCAACATATCCACTTTTTACGGCATCGTAACCGTTGGCTTTCATAAAGCTATATGCAGCATCTAGGTGTCGTTCATAGTTTCTAACAGCTCCTGAGGTTTCATGGTGCATGATTAGTTTAACTCCTTTAAGTGTTGCATACTCTTTAATTTGCTCGAGGTTAAAATCGGGGTAGGGGGTTACGAAATCAAAAACATAATCTTTGTTATTCCCAATCCAATCTTCCCAGCCAACATTCCATCCTTCGATGAGTACGGCATCAAATCCATTTTCGGCAGCAAAGTCAATATATCTCTTAACGTTTTCAGTCGTAGCACCATGAGTGCCATTTGGCTTAGCTTTTGAGTAATCGGTGATCCCTAGCTGTACGGAGGGGAAGTCGTTCGTGTAAGACCATGAGCTTTTTCCTGTGATCATCTCCCACCAAATGCCAATGTATTTAACTGGCTTTATCCAAGAGGTATCTTCTAACTTGCACGGTTCGTTTAGATTGTAGGTTAGCTTTGACGAAAGGATTTCGCGGGCATCATCACTTACAATAATAGTTCTCCAAGGCGATGTGCAAGGCGATTGCAATACCCCTTTATTGCCATGGGAATTTGGGGTTAGCCACGATTCAAAGATTAGGTTTTTGTCGTCCAAATTGAGGTGCATGCAAGCGTAGTTGATTAGAGCAGCTTCGTGTAGGTTAATATAGATTCCATCATCTGTTTTAAGCATTAGTGCGGTTTGAACCCCTGTCGGAGAAAAGAATGTTTGAGCCACATTAGGCGTTCTAGAATTCATTTGTAGCTCTCTAATCTCTGTTAATTTTGAGGCCGTATAATCATATTCTTGTGTATCATAATCGCCAGGAATCCAGAAGGCGGTGTGATTACCTGTCATTGCAAATTGAGTTCTCTCCTCTTTTATGATAAAGTAGTTGAGGTTCTTTTGTGAAGGGAACTCATACCTAAAACCTAATCCATCGTCGAAAAGTCGGAAGCGAATGATTAAATGGCGGTTTGTGGATTTTTGATTTAGGGTGATTGCTAGTTCGTTGTAATGGTTTCGGATGGTGTTAACCTCACCCCAAACAGGTTGCCAAGTCTCATCAAAACTTGACGTTTGACTATTTGAAATTTCAAAATCATTAAGGAGCGATTTTGCATCATTTTGAAGTTCTAAGCCTAGTTTGCTTCTTTTGATGACCTCTTTTTGCTTATAAACTAAATTGTAACTAGGTGTTCCTTCTTTATTTAAAGAGAAATTCATAGTTAGGTTTCCGTTTGGCGATTTTAGTTCTTGAGCATGTGTAAATACCAAGATTAAAAGCCAAAGAGAAGTAGTGGTTAAAATTTTCATCATGACAAATTGAATTTAGATAAGCATTTATAGAAACTGTTTAAGTTTTAATCACTTATTAGTATGCCTAAATTTAATCATTATTAGCATTAGAGTGTTGTTTGGTTTTAAAAATTATGCTCTTTGGGAAGATAAAGTTGTTGATTTTTACTTTAAAAGTGGCGGAAGGAGCCCTTACAGACTCCCTCCACCTATTAATTAGAAACTAGGAATTCTATTTTAGTTCAATAATTTGTACCGATTGAGGTGCTACTTTGTAATTTGAATCTAGCAGAACATCTTGATTTGTAATAATATCGGTTCCTTTAACTCTGTTTTTTATAACTTCGTTAAAACGTGAGTAATTTATCGATTGAGCCTCTTTATTATTATTAACAACTACCATTAATGTACGCGTATCAGATACTCTAAAGTATATATATAGCTCGTTATACGGGTGAAAGTGAATGAGTTTACCTGCCATAAGGTCGCTATTTGCTTTACGCCAGTTAAGAAGATGCTTAAGATAGTTGAAATAGTCGGCAGCATCGCCAGTGCGACCGCTTGGGGTAAATGAGTTCGTAGCATCGTTTTCCCATCCACCCATAAAATCTTTACGGCGCGGACCATCTCCGGTTGAATCTTGAACGCCTGTGTAAAGAATTTCATCGGCATAATATAGTTGAGGAATACCTCTCATTGTCATTAATATGGCGGTGGTCATCTTTAATTTTGCCAGATCTTCATTAAGAGATGTGTAGATGCGGTTGAGGTCGTGGTTTGCAAAGAAGATCACATTAGCGTCGGCATTTGAGTATAAGAAATCTTGAGCCACCGTATAGTAAATGGATTCTATAGAACCATTTTTAGACATAGCACCTGTTAATCCATTCATGAACGGGAAGTCGATCATCGAAGGGATGTTTGATTGGTAACTTTTATCGCTACCATTTTGTTGCCAAGAGCTAACAACAGCTGGTGAGTCGTTCCAAACCTCCACAAATGTTGTGATATTTGGGTATTCGGCACGAATTTCGGCCGCCCAGCGTGCAGAGACCGCTTTATCGTTAAATTGGTAGGTATCGAAGCGAAGTACATCAAGATTAGAGTATTCAACCCACCATGTAACATACTGTTTAAGGTAGTTTTCAACAAGCGGATTTTGTTGATTGAAATCGGGCATTATTGGAGTAAACCATCCTTTAATCATATGATCAATGTCTGATTTAGACGCATGTGGATCGGGCATGCAGTTGCCTCTAAAGCTGCTGCTGGTATAGGTTGGCCACTCGTTTACCCAGTCGTGACAAGGTCTGTCGAGATTTGTGAAATGATCGTTGCCCATTTGGTTGAATACTACGTCTAAAATGACTTTGATGCCACGTTTGTGCGCCTCTTCAACCATTCTAACGTAATCTTCGTTGGTTCCAAAACGGGCATCGATTTTATAATGATCAGTAATTGAATATCCATGGTAAGAGACTCCTTTAATATTATTATCTAATGCAGGAGTTAGCCAAATTGCTGTAATTCCAAGCTCTTTTAAATAGTCGAGGTGTTTTATAATTCCCTCTAAATCACCGCCGTGGCGACCATTAGGATTTTGACGGTCTAGTTTGTCGTGATAGCCTTCCACGTTATCGTTAGCCGTGTTACCATTTGCAAAGCGGTCGGGCATGATAAGATAAACCACATCGGCCGAGGTTAGCTCCGGTTTTTGACGTGCGTTAGCTCTGCGCGATTTAAGTTCGTAGTTTTGAATGAATTTCGTTTTCCCATTTGTTAGTGTAATTGGCATCTGCCCAGCTTTGGCATTTGGGGTAATGCGAAGCGTTAGGAAGAGATAATTTGGATTTTCGACCTTAATGACGTTTAAAAGATCGACCCCTTGATAGTTTATTGTAGGTTGGAAGTTACCAATCCCGTTGCCATAAATGAGGAGTTGAACTTCCTGTTTTTCCATCCCCACCCACCAAAAGGTAGGCTCAATTTTTTGGATTTGCTTTAATGATTGTCCAAATGTATTGGCAACAATTAGGAGAGATATTGCCGCAAATAGGTATAATTTTCTCATAAATAAATAGTTTAATTATTAATTACAAGGTGAAGTTATCTCTAAAATACTAAATATCAATGAGGTGTAGGATGAACAGCATAAAAATGAGGACAAATGATTTTTAGTAAACAATAAAGGCCGCTGGATTATCTCCAACGGCCTTTGTTAATATAAACTACGTGCGTTGTTTACCCTAACAACTCTTTTGCAACTCTTGAAATTTCGCGACCTTCGGTTTTGCCAGCAAGCTCTTTTGAAGCTACGCCCATGACTTTCCCAATCTCTTTAGCCGAGGTAGCTCCAGTACGAGCAATTATCTCTTTGATGGCAGCAACGAGCTCCTCTTCGGTCATTTGCGCCGGAAGATAGATGGAGATAGCCGCTGCTTCAGCTAACTCTTGTTCTAGGAGGTCAGGACGATTTTGTTCGCGATAGATTTCAGCAGTATCTTTACGCTGTTTAACCATTTTTTGAACAATTTTTAAACCCTCTTCTTCAGAGAGAATAGCATCGGCACTTTTGGCTGTTTTAGCCTCTATTAGCTCTTTTTTAAGACCACGCAAAGCGTTAAGTTTCACTTGGTCTTTAGCCCTCATGGCATCTTTAATATCGTTACTAACGCGTTCAATAAAATCCATAGTAATTAGTCTTTATTATCGTGTAAAAAAGGAATGTCTTTAACTATTTGTCCGTTTCCCATACCAGTACGTCCATAACCATTGTCGGATACAGGATTTGCATTACCGTTAATCATGTTAAAGGCAGGGATGTCCTTTACTTTGCGCATGAACTCATCGTCATCGGCGTTAAATTGCGATGTGCGAGGACGGTTATTAATAGCTCCCATGGCACGTTGTTGAGCTCCCGGACTTTGTGCAGGTGCTGATACGCCATATAACTCTTCAAAGCGCTGTTTATCCACACTATTCATTGGAGGCATATAATTCGATGGATTTTGGTTGTTGCCATATCCGTTATTTCCGCCATTAGCTGGAGGATAGTTTTGATTGTAAGGATCATTGCCCTGTGGAGGCATATTTTGGTATCCTTGGTTAGGATATTGTTGATAGTTTGGCTGCCCAAAACCAGTTTGTTGCGGTGGAAAGTTTCCTTGTGGATGAAAGTTTTGAGGCTGTTGTGGAGTTTGTACATTTCGTGCAGGAGCTCCACCTATTTGGTTTAGTTGGGCGTGGCTAAAGCCAGTTGCCACAACTGTAACCTGGATATCATCTTCTAAGGTGTCATCGTGACCAAGACCGGCAATTACTTGCTCAACACTGCTACCAACACGTTCTGAGATAAGATCCATAATCTCTTCGTGCTCAATCATCGAAACCTCTTTTGTTCCGTATGAAATATGAACTAACACGTTGCGTGCACCTCTTATATCGTTATTATTTAAAAGAGGGCATTCGAGAGCGGCTTCAATTGCATCAATAGCGCGAGTTGGGCCACCTGCTTTGGCAGATCCCATAAGAGCCACACCACTTTTGCGCATAACCGTGTTAACGTCGGCAAAGTCGGTGTTTACTAGGGCAGGACGAGTAATAATCTCTGCAATACCTCTAGCGGCGGTGGTTAAAACATCATCGGCTTTGTTGAAGGCCGAATTTACGGAGATGTCTGGATAGATGTCTTTTAGTAAATTGTTGTTGATGATAAGGAGCGCATCTACGTGATTTTCAAGCTCTTTAAGGCCTTCATGTGCTTGATTGATGCGTAGTTTTCCTTCGTATTTAAAGGGCAGAGTAACAATACCTACGGTGAGGATGTTAAGCTCTTGAGCCACTTTGGCAATTTCGGGAGCTGCTCCGGTACCTGTACCACCACCCATTCCGGCAGTGATAAATACCATTTTAGTACCTTTGCCTAAAACGTTCATTATATCTTCACGACTTTCGATAGCCGCTTGTTTGCCAATTTCAGGTTTACTACCAGCTCCTAATCCTTCGGTAATAGTAGCACCAAGTTGTAGTTTAATAGGAACAGGACTTTTGGAGAGCGCTTGATGGTCTGTATTACAAATCATAAAATCCACGCCCAAAATCCCCTGCTGATACATGTAATTAACCGCGTTGCTTCCGCCGCCACCAACTCCAATTACTTTGATAATGGATTTGGTTGATGTTGGAATATCAAATCTTAGAAAATCATTTGCTTCCATAGTTCTGATTATTAAATATTTATACTAATTTGGTTTATACGTATTAAAAAATTAAATAGCTGCATCTTTATCAGTATCGATTGATTCGTCGTCAAAAAGTCGTCCAACTTGCTGCATAAATCCGCCAAATAAAGATCTACCCTGAACCTTCACTTTCTCAGGTCGTTTTGTCTTTTGTTTTTGATTTTTAGTCGATTTACTCCGTTCATCTACCGCAATTTCATCTTCTTCGAAGAGCGAACGTTGGTCGGGGTTTAAGAATGGACGATCTATTCCCTCGAGCAAAATACCCACTGAAACAGCCAAATATGGCCATGCCATAATGTGCGAGTCGCCTAAATAATCCATGTTAATTGGCAATCCCACTCTTGCATCCATGCCAGTTCGCATAGTAAAGAGCTCTTTAGACGCTTTCATAAATGATCCACCGCCTGTTAAGATTGCGCCGTAACCAATATTGTCGTAACAGTTAGATTTGCTTATTTCGTTGGCAACAATATCGTAATTCATCTCCAAACGAGCCTGAATAATTTGGGTTAATCCCACCAAGTTAAACTGCTTTGCACCCCAACCGTGTGCATTTTCGCCCATTGGGATGAGTGTATCTTCCTGAACAGCATCAACATGTGCTACGCCAAAAGTGTTTTTAATTTGTTGAGCCGAGTTAAACGTTATCTGCTTAACTGTTTTAATATCATTGGTAACAATATTTCCACCCATGCGGATGTTGCCCACGTGCAGTAGAGCATTATTGTAATATACAGCCACTTTAGTGCTATCGGCACCCAAATCAACAATTACCACACCCGCCTCTTTTGCGTCATTTGATGCTAAGGTGCGAGCAGCCGCAATTTGGTGTAGTACAAATCCATGGAGACGTAATTTGGCTTTTTCGGCTACTCTACGTAACATTCGAAGTTGCTCGGTACGGCCAGAGATGACGATGAAATCGCCTCTAAGTAAACAGCCCGAATAGCCTAGCGGATTTTTAACTACGCGATCGTCGAGAGTGTAGCGGGTTATTAAGATATCTAAAATCTCACGTCCTTCGCGTTTGCCAACAAGATTTTGGTTTCGAAGCGAATCGAGTTCATATTGACCTATGGATTCGCGTTCCGAAACATCGAGAGTACATACGTTTTGGCGCGATTCAATGTGACCGCTATAGCCCATGAAGGCATCTACGATTTTTACGTTGTATCGTTCAGATAAACGAGAGATGGCGTAAGAGATGCTAGCGGCAATCTTATCGACATTCAAAACCTCTCCCTCTTCAAAGTGCTCAGATGGAGCAACTTCCGAACCCAGAATAACAAACTCTTTCTCGGTTGTAAAGGTACCTGCTGTAACGATAATTTTACTGTTGCCTATATCAATTCCGGCATAAACTTGACTTGCTCTGCTCATATTTTATCCTTTTCTGGTGCAAACCACCTGTCCTTCGTATTTTATATTAATCTTACTATATTTTTGCCACTCTTGTGGTTGTAATGCATTGTTGTAAAATCCTAATAGCATCTTGAATTTATCCTCAATCCTATCAATATTACCTAAAATGATAACATGATCGCCAATGCGTGGAATGAGTGCAAAATCGCCATTAGGCTCCACCGAAATTTGTACTATTTGTGCCTCCCAAAAGGAGTCTTTTTCAATAAAGCGAATTAGTTCAATAAGGTCGTTATATGTTTTTAGAGCTCCAATGGAACCATTGACAACCATTACGCGCGATGCAAATCGGTGGGTTGATGGAAAATCATTACCCTCTTCATCGATGTAATAGGAACGACCTCCCGAAAATATACGTGCAAAGGGTTTGCGTTGTGTGATGGATACTCTCAAACCTCCCGAAATGGTTTGATACACAGCACACTCTTCAACCGTCTTTCTTTTAAGTACAAAGTGCTCAATATTATCGAGTTGCAAACGATCGACTTTGCTGCCAATTAATTGAGGAAACTTCTTTTTAATACTGATTTCGATATCTTTTGCCGATAGAAAGTTGAGATCGTCTTGGTCTTCAATAACCACCGCAATATCTTTGCAAACTCTTGATCCTGAGGTGGAAGAGATATACACGACCATGCCTGTGAGATATATTCCCAGAAGCGACCATAATATCATTCTTACAACTCTTTTTTTCATCGATCTATTTTAGTTTTTAGATGAATAATTTAAAAATTTAGCCTCCACTTTCGGCACCTCTTTGTCTATGTCGCCTGCGCCTAACATCAGTAGTACATCGGGTTTTAAGGCTAAAAGAGTATCGCTCAAACTCTCTTTTGAAACGATTTGTGCCGGTACTTTTTTTATATCTTTTAAGATGATTTGCGACGTAACTCCTTGAATTGGAAGTTCACGCGCAGGGTAGATGTCTAGTAAAACTACCTCATCGGCCAATTCTAGCGACTCGGAGAACTCCGAAGCAAAATCGCGTGTTCGGGTAAAGAGATGGGGTTGGAACACAGCAACGACTCTTTTAGTAGGATAGAGCGCTCGCACCGATTTAAGGGTTGCTCTAATCTCTTCAGGGTGGTGCGCGTAGTCGTCTATCATTGCGAATCCACTGTTGTTGATTCGGTAATCAAAACGACGTCTGATGCCCACAAACGAGGCTAATGCTTTACGAATTTCATCTCCCTTGGCACCAGCTAAAAGAGCCATTGAGCTTGCAGCCACGGCATTTTCAACGTTTATTAAACCTGGTATTCCTACCACTAAATTTTCAATTTTTCCAAAAGGGGATTTTAGTGTAAATCGATATTTACCATCAATGAGTTCAATATTCTCGGCGCTAAAATCGCTCTCCGGATAATCCAGTGAGTAGGTGTAGATTTTGCATGTCTCATCTAAATCTACTTTCAAAGCCAATCTATCTTTAACTAAAAGAGTTCCGCCTGGTTTTAGTTTGTGAGCAAAATCGTGAAACGCCTCTAAAACGCTTCCTCTATCACCATAAATGTCCAAATGGTCGGCATCAACCGCTGTTATAACCGAAAATTGAGGTGATAATTGAAGAAAAGAGCGATCGAATTCATCTGCCTCAATAACCACATATTCAGAAGTTTGCGAGAGTAATAAATTGGTGCCGTAATTGCGAGATATTCCACCCAAAAAGGCATTACAATCCACATGCGATTGCTTTAAAAGATGCGAAATCATGGTAGAAACTGTTGTTTTACCATGTGTTCCGGCCACACAAATGCCCGCACGTTCACGCGTAAGAAATCCTAATATCTGACTACGCTTTAGAACTTCAAATCCACTGTTTTGGAAGTAGCAAAGTTCAGTGTGATCCTTTGGAATAGCTGGTGTGTATATTACCAACGTCTCTTTGGGATTCAGATATTCTGGCGTAATCAGGTTTACATTATCCTCAAAATGGATAGAGATACCCTCCTTTATTAGTTCATCGGTAAGGATGGTAGGCGTGCGATCATAACCCGCTACATTTTTGCCAATAAAATGGAAATAGCGAGCTATGGCACTCATTCCGATGCCGCCAATGCCTACAAAAAATAGACTTTTTATAGATTCGATATTATTCATTATACCTTTTTTGTTGCTAGTGCTCTCACCTCGGCTGCAATCACTTTTGCGGCATCGGGATAGGCAAATTTTTGTACATTTTTTTTATAGTTGCTTAACTGAGCTTCATCTTTTATTAAAGCTAATGCTCTGTTAACGAGAGTTTCTATCGCGTCAATGTCTTTTACCAACTCCGCTGCTCCAACACTTACTAGTGCCATAGCATTTTTAGTTTGGTGATCTTCGGTCACGTTAGGACTTGGCACAAAGATGGCTGCTTTTCCGAGCAATGCTATCTCGGCAATTGCACCAGCACCAGCACGCGAAATTACTAAATCTGCCAATCCGTAAGCCATCTCCATACGGCTCACAAAATCAACCACTTTAATCTTGTCCGACGGATAGGAAGCCATAGCTTCTACCACTTTTGAGTGATAAAATTTACCCGTTTGCCAAAGAATATTTATATCGGCCTTAATTAACGTGTCAATATGTTTTAGGAACGACTCATTTAGAGTTCGAGCGCCTAAGCTTCCGCCCGTTAAGAAGAGCATTGGTTTAGTGCTGTCGAATCCGAAATGGGCTGCGGCCTCTTCTCTGGTTGGAAGTATTAGCAAATTTTGACGAATTGGATTACCAAGTAACTTAATCTTATCGGCTGGAAAAAAGCGCTCCATGCCAGGGTAAGCCACACAAATGGTGGATACCTTTTTAGCCAATATCTTATTTGTAATTCCCGGATAGGAGTTTTGTTCTTGGATAAGCGTTGGGATGCCTTGAGATGATGCTACTCGCAAAACCGGTCCCGAGGCATAACCGCCTACGCCTACTACCACATCGGGTATAAACGATTTAACCACCGAACGTGCTTTCCAAAGAGACGCTATCAATTTAAAAGGAAAGAGTAAGTTTTTAGGCGTCAAACTGCGTTGAAGTCCTGCTACAGGAAGTCCAATAATTTTGTAACCCGCTGCTGGAACGCGTTCCATCTCCATTTTACCTAAAGCACCTACAAAGAGGATTTCAACCGATGCATCTGCCTCTTTAAGGGCGTTTGCTATCGAAACCGCTGGAAAAATATGACCTCCAGTACCTCCTCCGCTAATAATTACTCTCATATCTTATCAATAAATGTCTTAATA
>JAGPHP010000012.1:22826-32236 GCA_018055415.1 Breznakibacter sp.
AGTTGAGGTATATAGGTCGATAGGAATAGGATTAAGATTACAAACACTAATCCAGCTCCTATGGTTGCAAAGATGTATGACAACGAGATACGACCAATAAACATGAGCGCCATCGACACCGCAAAGACCATTGCAGCTGTTGAAAAGTTCTCAGGAAATATCAATGCCACCATAACAACAATGTAGGTCAACATCTTTAAAAATGCCGATTTTTCGTCGCTTTCGCCTCGTTGAAAAATGGCTAACTCTCGTGCTAACAGCATCATGAGAGCTATTTTTGCAAATTCACTTGGTTGTATTGAGATACCACCAATAACCAGCCATCTACTTCCTGCATTTAGGGTAACCCCCATTACGAGAGTGGCTCCAAGCGCTCCAAGGCCAAGTAAATAGGCCCATGGTGCTAAACGCATGAATAGTCGATAAGAGAATTTGTGAACAAAAAAGACCGTTACTAAACCTAAAATGCTGAATGTAACTTGCTGAAAAAGAAGTGAAAATGTATTTCCTTGATATTTCTTATAAGCTAAACTACCCGTAGCGCTATATACAACGATAATAGAGATAAGTGAGAGGAGTATTAACACCGCCCATATAACTCTGTCGCCACCGATATGTTTCTCTATAAAAGCTTTCATTCTCGTTTTTATCTGTTTATAATGCTAAAACTTGCTCTTTAAATAGTTTGCCTCTATGCTCATAATTGTTGAAAAGATCAAAACTAGCGCAACAAGGTGAAAGCAAAACTACATCGCCCTTTGTCCCAAGCATATAGGCAGATTTTACAGCCTCTTCAATGCTTTGAGTATCTACAATAATTGGAATTATACCTTCAAAAGCTTCTTTAAGTTTGGCGTTGTCTTTACCCATGCAAACCAATGCTTTCACTTTAGATTTTGCCAAATCGTTGAGTTCACTGTAATCATTGCCTTTGTCCACGCCTCCAGCAATCCAAATCACTGGTTTGGTCATACATTCAAGGGCATACCAAGTAGAGTTTACATTGGTTGCTTTGGAGTCGTTTATAAAAGTTATATCTCTGATGGTTGTAACTTTTTCAAGACGATGCTCAACCCCTTTGAAATCCATTAAACTTAAGCGAATTACCTCATTTTTAATATTTACTACTTGAGCTGTTAAGCCCGCAGCCATTGAGTTATAAAGATTATGACGTCCTTCGAGAGCCAAATCTTTGATAACCATATTAAAGAAGTTGTTGTTAACACGTAAAATCATCTCTTCGCCTACTTTTTCGGCACCTTCTGAAATCTCTTTAGTTACCGAGAAAGGGAGTTGTTTGGATAGGATTTTACGATGCGCAACTTCGGTAGTAATATTCACGTCATCAGCGCAATAGATAAAGAAATCGCCTGCCACTTGGTTGTTAATAATACGCAATTTTGAATTGATATAGTTTTGCATATTATATTCGTAACGATCTAAATGATCAGGCGTTATGTTCATCAAAATCGCGATGTCGGCTTTGAATTCGAACATGCCATCTAACTGAAAACTACTGATTTCAATAACGTACCAATCTTTTTCGGATGTGGCAACTTGGCGTGCTAAACTAGTGCCAATATTTCCAGCTAAACCAACGTTAAAACCCGCTTTTTGTAAGATGTGGTAAATCATCAAAGTGGTTGTGGTTTTACCGTTACTACCTGTGATACAGATTTTTTTTGCCTTTGTATAACGAGCACCGAATTCGATCTCTGAAATAACAGGAATTTGTCTGTTTTTAAGTTCCACAATTATTGGCGCTTTTTCAGGAATTCCAGGGCTTTTTATAACAAATGTTGCGTTAACAATCTTCTCTTGTGTGTGTTGTTTCTCCTCAAAATCAATTCCCAAATCAATGAGTTCTTGTTTGTATATAGGCTTAATTTCGGCCATATCAGATACAAAAACGTCAAAGCCTTGAGCTTGAGCTAATATTGCAGCGCCAACGCCACTCTCACCAGCCCCAAGGATAACAACTCTATTTCCAATTTTCATCATCAGTAAATATCTTTAATTATCTGATTTTTAGAGTAACAAATGTCATAACAGCCAAAATAATTCCTACAATCCAAAAGCGAATTACGATTTTAGATTCTACGTAGCCCTCTTTTTGAAAGTGGTGGTGAAGCGGAGCCATCTTGAAGATTCTTCGCCCCTCGCCATACTTATATTTTGTGTACTTGAAGTAGTAAACTTGCATAAGTACTGATAGGTTTTCGACCAAGAAGATACCGCAAAGTATCGGAATTAATAGTTCTATGCGAATCATTATGGCTACTACGGCAATAATGCCACCAAGGGTTAAACTTCCTGTATCTCCCATAAATACTTGGGCAGGAAAGGCGTTGAACCATAAAAATCCAACGGTAGCGCCAATGAATGCCGACATGAATACTACAAGTTCTTCGGAATGAGGTATATAAAGTATGTTTAGATAATCTGCATACATAATGTTTCCCGATAGGTATGCAAAAATGCCCAGTGTTGTTCCTATGATGGCTGATGTTCCTGTGGCTAAGCCATCGAGCCCATCGGTCATGTTTGCTCCGTTTGATACCGCCACAATGATAAAAGTAACAATTAGCACATAGACCAACCATCCCCAACTCTTGGCACTTTCACCCATAAAGCAGATGAGAGAGTCGTAGTTTAGGCGATTCTCCTTTAGAAATGGTACCGTGGTAATGGGAGCTTTTACTATATGTGTCATTGGGCGCTCAACCATTTTGTTGTCATTGGTTTCAACCACAACTGATTTGCCTGAAACTATCTCTCTTACAACAATATCGTCATGAAAATAGAGCGTCAAACCAATTATCAAACCTAAACCTATTTGTCCAATAATTTTAAAACGCCCTTGTAACCCCTCTTTGTTCTTCTTAAATACCTTAATGTAATCATCTAGAAATCCGATCATTCCAAGCCATAAAACGCTTATAATGATGAGGATGATGTATATGTTATCTAGTTTTGTTAGTAAAAGTGTAGGTATTAAAAGAGCAAGGATGATGATGATGCCACCCATGGTTGGAGTACCTTTTTTAGAGAGTTGTCCCTCTAAGCCTAGATCTCTTACAATCTCTCCAATTTGCTGTTTTTGAAGCAATTGTATTATTTTCTTCCCAATAAATGTACTTATTAAGAGAGCCAAAATAACCGCCATTCCCGAACGAAACGAGATATACTGAAATACGCCTGATCCTGGGATCTCAAATTGCTTTAGATAATCGAATAGATAATACAACATACTCTTAATTCTTAAACGTTACACTAGGTTATTAAATGCCTCAACTAACTCTTCTCTGTCGTCAAAATGGTGCTTTACCCCTTTAACTTCTTGGTAGGTTTCGTGCCCTTTCCCAGCCACTAATACTACGTCGCCTTTTGTAGCCAACTGTACAGCCATACGAATGGCCTCTTTGCGATTGGTAATGGTAAAAACTTTACTTCTATCTTGTATAGACACTCCAGTAAGCATCTCATTAATAATGATTTCTGGCTCTTCTGATCGCGGATTGTCTGCCGTTAGAATGACTATTGAGCTTCCTTTAACAGCCTCTGCAGCCATAACTGGGCGTTTTGTTTTGTCTCTGTCACCACCTGCACCTATCACGGTGATGAGGCGACTTGAACCCTCAAGCAAATCCTGAATGGTTTTAATGACATTGGTTACCGCGTCGGGTGTGTGGGCATAATCTACAATGCCCGTAATACCATTGCCCGAGCGAACCGTTTGAAAGCGGCCATCAACGGGCTGCAGCTTGCTTAATGCTACTAATATTTCTTGTTTGTCGAAACCCAAAAGAATGGCCGAACCGTAAACTGCCAGAAGGTTTTGTGCATTAAAGCGTCCAATAAATGGTGTCCAAACCTCGTTGTCGTTAATGGCGAGCTGCATTCCCTCAAAGGTCTCTTCAATGATCTTGACTTTAAAGTCTGAAAAATCACGTAAAGAGTAGCTTTTTATGTTGGCTTTGCAATTTTGAACCATCACTTTCCCATTTACATCATCAATATTGGTGAGAGCAAATGCTTTAGGCGAAAGGGCGTCAAAAAATGCTTTTTTTGCATCTCTATAGGCATCAAATGTTAAGTGGTAATCGAGGTGATCGTGGGTTAAGTTGGTAAATATACCACCATCAAACTCTAACCCTGCAATGCGATGTTGTGCAACTGAGTGTGAACTTACCTCCATAAAACAGTAGTCGCAACCTGCCTCAACCATTTTATTCATTATTTCATTTAAAGCTATTGGATCGGGTGTTGTGTGGGTTGATTCAACCTTTTTGCTGCCAATAAAGTTTGCCACAGTAGAGAACAAACCAGCTTCGTAGCCCAATCCTTTTACTAAATGGTAGAGTAGGGTTGCTGTTGTTGTTTTTCCATTGGTGCCTGTTACGCCAACAAGTTTTAGTTGAGAGGATGGATGGTTATAAAAAGCCGAGGCCACAAATCCAAGTGCATAACTGCTCGACTTAACTACAATGTAGGTTATATCTTTTTGGATGTTAGATGGCAGTACCTCACAAATAATGGCTACAGCGCCTTGTGTAATGGCCTGATCGATAAATGTGTGTCCATCTACTTTTGTTCCACTCACTGCTACAAAAAGGACTCCACTCGATACTTGGCGAGAGTCGAATGCAATTTTGGAAATAATAGGATTATTCTCTCCAACTTGTGTGAAAATATCTACCTTTTTTAATAGATCAAATAGCTTCTTACTCATCATCTTAACTTAAACGCAACACTATTTTTGAACCTCTAATAATTTTTTGTCCTGGGTTAAGTGATTGTGAAACAACCATTCCTCTCCCCTGTATAAATACTACCATTCCCGCATTTTCTAATAGCGCAACGGCATCTTTAGCTCCCCATCCTTTAACATTTGGAACAAGTCCCTTTTTTAAATCACGTTCTACCACATCCACTATGTTTGAACGTGAATTTGTTCCAACATAATCGCCATCTACCTTACCTTCTCTGTAGTCGATATCTAGCTCATCTAAAGCTGTTTCAACATCGTCGTACAATCCACCTTTTACCTCTGGCATATTGCCTTTGGGCTCTTTGGCATCTTTACCTTTATCTCTTGGCGTTTTGGTTGCATATATTTTATCGGCAATTTCGCGAAACACGGTAGCCGATAAGAGGTTACCACTATAGGCGCCCGATTTTGGATCGTAAACCATTACAATGCCCGAAAATTTAGGGTTTTGCGCAGGAAAATAACCTGCAAATGATGCCTGATAGCTTTTACGCTGATCCTTATCTTTATAACCCTCTTTACCTCGAGCAATTTGAGCTGTACCCGTTTTCCCTGCTATTTTAAATCGACTAGATTTAATGTTTGATGCTGTTCCTCGCTCCACAACCCCTTCGCAAAGCTGGTGTGCCATTTTAATCGTTTCTCGGCTAGCAATAGCTCTATTGAGTGTGATTGGACCAAACTCTTTTTGAACAATGCCATCGTCATCAATAAACTTCTCTACAAAGATGGGCTTCATGAGTCGGCCATTATTTGCAATTGCATTGTAAAAAGCAAGAGTTTGTAAAGGTGTTATCTTAACCTCATAACCTATTGACATCCAAGGTAGTGATATTCCACTCCAATCATCGCCACCTGGGTATTTTATCATTGGAGCTCGCTCACCTTGAATTTCAATACCAAGGGGATCTCTTAATCCAAACGATGAGATTCTATCCACGAATCGACGCGGTGAAGAGTTGTATTTGTCGAAGATAACTCGCGAGATACCAACGTTAGAGCTGTATTCAAAGGCTTGCTGAATGGTTATTTTTCCATAACCACCTTCGTGACTATCGCGCATGACAGCATCGTAGAACTTGTAGGTACCATCTTTAGTGTCCACTTTATCGGTTAAAGAGATGAGTCCATCTTCTAAAGCAGCCATGAGAGACGCCAGTTTAAACGTTGAGCCCGGTTCTGTAGCCGCACCAATAGCGAAATTGAAGTTGTCTTCGAGATAAATACCAGGAGAGGAGCGGTGCAAATTTGAGATCGCTCGCACATAGCCTGTTTCTACATCCATGATGATGACAACTCCGTTTTCAGCCTCGTTATCGATGAGACTTCGTTTAAGAGCGGTTTCTGCAATGTCTTGTATATCAGTGTCAATTGTAGAAACAACATGATAGCCTCTTTCGGGAGCAATAGTTTCTTCGGCAACCCAGCGTCCATCAATACGACGCCAAGAGCATTCACCTGCTTCTCCTCTTAAAATATCGTCGTAAGTGAGTTCAAGACCAATGCCCGATCGATCATCGCCGTAAATTTTACCAATAGTTCTTGATGCAAGAGATCCAAATGGAAGTTTGCGATGTTCAATCTTCTCGGGCATAAATCCCCCTTTATTGGCGCCCAATCGGAAAATCGGGAACTCTTTAATGCGAGCGTAATCGTGATAGTTAACACGCACAGGACTAACCAAATAGTATCTGTCGCCTCGTTCGCGTGCTCTTACGAGTGATGATTTGTATGCCGCAGCCGACTTATCGCCAAAAACCCGAGAAAGTTGGATGGCTAAGCTATCTATTTTGCCATAGAAAACCTCATCTTTGAGACCCCCAGCTTTGGTGTCCATGTATATTTTGTAGCTTGTAACAGAGCAAGCTAGTGGTTTGCCATCAGAAGAGAGGATGTTACCTCTTTTTGCGTGCACTATTGGTGAGCGACTTTTCTGAGAGTTTCCTTGTCCTGCCCAAATCTCGCTCTCAAAGGCTTGAAGATAGATGATACGCGCAATAATGAGTAATCCACCCGCTACTGCTAGCACGTAGATTAAACCAATTCGCCATATCATATCTTTCTTTATATCCATACTTTAATCAATTTTAAACGTTCGAGGTGGTTCCGAGAGAGGAACAAGATCGATGTTTAATTCATCAACTCTTTTGCGAACTTGCGAACGCTTGCTTATATACATTAATTCCGAAGAGGTTGTAATAGCCTCTTGCTCCATATTATCGAGCTCTTTTTTTAATAAATCGTGTTCGCGAAGTAGCTTTTCTACTCCGTAGTGATTACCTATGTTTAATACAATGAGCGTAAAACAAAGAATCAAGAACGGGAGATTATCATCAACCAAAAAACGTTCGAAGATCTTCCCTGTTAGAAAATCTTTGTACGAATATTTTTTTAGACCATCTATCCATACATGGAATTTGTCTATCTCCTTTTCCTTCTCTAATTTTTCGCTCTCTTCGCTCATACTCTTTCTGCAATTCTTAGTTTAGCACTGCGTGCGCGACTATTTATTTCAATCTCAGCATCGGTTGGGATGATGAGCTTTCTGTTTACAGCTTTGAAAGGGGCTAAGATGTTGCCATAAAAGTCTTTTTCAACTTCAACCTCCTCGCAATTACCCGTTTTTATAAAGTTTTTTACCAATCGATCTTCAAGTGAATGGTAGCTGATGATGGAGATTCGTCCCCCCTCTTTTACCACATCCGAACATTGATGAAGCATATCGGTAAGTGCAGCCATCTCGTGATTAACCTCGATTCGTAGCGCCTGAAATACTTTTGCAAGCTGTTTGGTTTGATCGCGTGATGGGACAAACTTCACGGCCGCAGCTTTTAGCTCTTCGATGGTTTCAAATGGTTTCGTTTCACGAACAGTCACTATTTCGCGAACCATTTTTCCAGGACTATCTACTTCGCCATAGAGTCTGAAAATGCGCATTAAATCAATATCGCTATAGGTGTTCAAAACGTCGGCAGCAGTAATTCCAGCGCTATAGTTCATGCGCATATCTAATTTGCCTTCGAAGCGGAACGAGAAGCCGCGTTCGGCCGTATCGAAGTGGTGGCTACTAACCCCCAAATCGCCCAATACACCATCTACTTTGTCTATACCTAAATAGGTTAGAAAGTTTTTGAGATATCTAAAGTTGTGACGTACAAATATGAGTCTGTCGTCGTTTGGACGATTGGCGTAGGCGTCTTCATCTTGGTCAAAGACAATGAGTTTTCCCCCTTGAAGTCGGTTTAAAATTTCGCGAGAGTGGCCACCACCTCCAAACGTTACATCTACATAGATGCCGTTGGGCTGGATATTTAAACCGTCAACCGATTCGCGCAGCAAAACGGGTACATGATACACTTCTTCACTCATATTATTATTCCCCGCTTAAGAGATTTGAAATTCCACTACCTAAAATCTTACTTGCTAAATCGCCTAAAACATCACTTCCCATCTCTGCCTGACCGTAAGATTCATTGTCCCATATCTCAATTTTTCGGTCAACACCCAACATCACAACCTCTTTTGGCGACCCTATCATGTCGAATAATCGCTTAGGTATGAGCATTCTGCCAGCGGTGTCGAACGATATTTCGGCCGAACCTCTGAAAAGCTCTCTGTAAAAGCTGTTATGCTCTTTATTGTAAAGGTTTAGCTTAGCTCTAATGCGTCCAAGCTCTTGCTCCCACTCTGCGTAAGGATAGAGGACTAAGCAGTTCTCAAAAAAGTCTTTACGCACCACAAAACGATCGTCTCCGGCGGCATTCATCTCTTTTTTGAATGCTGCTGGCAGTACAAACCTCCCTTTTTGGTCGGCTTTACATACGAAATCGCCTATAAATGTGGACATTACAAATAATAATATTGAACGCTAAAAATAGTGATTATTATACCACTTTATACCACTTCGTACCACTTTTGATTAAAAATTTTTCAACAATGGATTTTTAAAAATCTTAGTTATCAACAATTTGCGTGTGGAAGGCTTGTAAATAGGCACAAAAAAAGCCGAAGTAGAAATACTTCGGCTTCAGAAAATTATTTAAAGAATTATTTCTTTTTGAACATTCCTTTAATCTCTTTTCCAGCAGCTTTTGCGTCGCTAGCAGCAGCTTTACCCGTCTCTTTTGCCGCTTCTTTTGTTGCTTTTGCATCTGTTTTTGCTTTGTCTGCAGTTGAAGTTGCAGTTGCTTTAGCGTCAGTTGCAGTTTGTGTTGCAGATTCTACGGTTGATGTTGCAGTTGATTGAACCTCAGCAGCTTTTGTAGTAGCCTCCGAAGCCTTATCTGTAGCAGTAGTTGTAGTAGTTCCAACTTTATCTGTAGCAGTTGTGGTAGCCGCTTCTTGGCTTGCCGTTGCTTTTGTGGTAGCCGCTCCTACTTTGTCGGTTGCTTTTGTAGTAGCCGCTTGTTGGTTTGAGTTAGCGACACCGGTTGCCGAGGCAGCAGTGCTTTTTACTGCATTGGTAGCAGGTGTAGTAACAGTTTGTGCATTAGTTGTGGCAAAAGCTGTGAATAGTGCAGCACCAACTAATAGAATTGTTCCTTTTTTCATTTTTAAATTTTTATTGGTTAATGAATACAAATTTATAAAAGTTAGCGAAAAATAAAACTCTTTAACTAAATTTTAACAGCTGTTGTTT
>JAGPHP010000262.1 GCA_018055415.1 Breznakibacter sp.
TGCCGATAGTAATCCACTCACCTCACAACTCCGTAGGTGTTGCCTATGAGTAACTCCCAACTTTGTCAAGTGGAATCAAAAAAAATCAAAGTGCCATCTTCACCCCATTACGCATCAACCAATTCTTCGATTCTTCGTAATTGGGTAATATACTTGATACCGTTGCCCAAAACTCTCGAGAGTGGTTGTGGTGAATAAGATGAACCAATTCATGCACCACCACGTAATCGAGTACTGCAATGGGTGCCATCACGCAGCGCCAGTTATAGAAAATGTTTTTGGCTGGTGTGCATGAACCCCATCGAGTAGGCATCTCCTTTACTTGAACCAATTTGGGCTCAACACCGATTTGAGGCAAATAATGTTTGTAACGCTCAATAATTTTTTCTTTGGCCTTTTGTTTATAAAAACGAACAAAGGCCTCACGAGGATATTTCACTTGGCTACTCAAAAGAAATTTTCCTTGCTGCACAACTAATGCCTTTTGTTGCCCTTCTACTATTTGCAGATTGTAGTTTTTACCTAAATAGAGAAAAGATTGACCAGAGTGATATTGACGTTCCACACGCTCTTGGTTGGACTCTTTCCACTGAGCTATCTTCTTATAAACATCATACTCTTTAGCATCTAACACGCTCAAAATATTTTCGTCAAGCATATCAATGGGCACCTGAACAGATATAGTTCCATCGCGCTCAATGACTATATGCATGGTTTTCTTACGTGCCGAACGATTGACTACAATTTCATTACTCTGCCATTTCATGAATGTGGCGTATTAGTTCTACAAAATTGTTTTTAGCCATCAACATCAATTGACTCGATATCTCCCCATTCTTTTCCCTAAAGGAGTTGATGCCCGACAGACGCAAGCGACTGGCAATTTTATCTTTTACCTTTTTCACCTCATCCATCTTCTCCCAAAAGTTGGCTATTTCAATACCTTCTTTAATATAACTACAAATTAGCTTGGTGATGCTTGCAACTTTAGCATCTAACTCCTCAGTGACTTCCTCAGCTATATTTAGTTTTAGATAGTCGTAAAATGGAAGTTGCACACTTTTAAACCTATAATCGGCTTTACGACCTTGATTTATTTCAGATTGCAAATCTTCAAGCTCTTTTATCATCAAATCCCAATTACCTTGGTATTGATTAATAATATACTCCAACTTATCTTTGAAACGTACATATAAAGCGGGGTCGTTATTTTCGAGCTTCACTTTTATTTGGTGGCGAACCGCGTGCTCCATGGCAGAAGCTCTCGATTTAGAGCCTCTATATAAACTATCAATCTTTTTCGGAAAATCATCGCTTAACATTGATACCTCGGCAACTCGGGTAACAATACCAATATGAATGAGATGCTTATCAATAAGTTTACGCACTTTTGCACTTGCCCATTTCAAATCCAGCGTATCGTCTTTGTAATGATAGCGAATACGCCACAGCAAATAGCCTAAACGCTTGGCTGGTATCCAGTGATGTGCCTGTACTTCGGGTACATTAAACAACAAATCGAGTCGATCGAAATAGTTACGCACCAACAAATCGAGCTCCGAACGGAATTTAAGAGTCGCGGCCAATTCTATAATAGCTTCAACCACTTCAAACTCCTCTTTGCTTGCAGTAATTTTCTGATGCAAAAAATCTGTTATTTTATCTATCTGATTGGCTTCAAACAGCTGTACTATTTTTTGATAGCGCAACTCCAGTTCTGGTATCTCCTTGTTAATGTCTTTAAAGTACTCGCCAAACTCGAGCAACTCTTCTCGGTTCTCCTCGGCCTCTTTATCGGTATAAATACCCAAGGCTTTAGCTAGGTTTTTTGTAATACCAAAGTAGTCGACCACAATGCCATGCGTTTTACCTTTTTTAGTTCGGTTTACGCGCGCGATGGCTTGCAAAAGATCGTGCTCTCTAAGATTTTTATCCATATAAAGCACTTGTGCTATAGGAGCATCAAAACCAGTTAATAGTCTATCGCACACACAAAGAATGGCTATGCCGGTATCCGTTTTTGTGGGGTCGGCAGTGTTAAAACTCTTTTTAAAGGCTTTCACCACCTCGTCTCCAGAACCTTCTTTTCTGGCTTTGGTAATGTAAGCAGGCTCGTTATTACTTTGCATAGAAACCACGGCACGTACTTTTAATATGCGTAAGCGAGCCAACAGTTCATCGTCGCGCTCTTCATCGGTTTTCGACTCCTCGGCGGCAATGTAACTAGGAATTAATTGTTCTATTTCGTATTTGTAGCGAACGGCTGCGGTAACAGAGGCTGTAACCACCATGGCCTTAAATCCATTGGTTAAAATGTCGGCCACATAATGGTTGAGTATATCGGTAGAGATTTTTTGAACCCGCTGTTGACTCTCCAAAAACTCTATCATACCTCCATATCGTTTCAATATCTCTTGGCGCTCCTCTTCGGTTCGCTCTTTAAACGTCTCTTCGTATTCAAGGTCAAACACCTCCTTGTCTTTAATCTCATCGTAGGTGCTTTTGCCAATATATTTTACATCTACGGTAGCTCTATCGGCTACAGCATTATTCATCTTGTAGGTATCGATAAACTCACCTGCCGGCTGACAAAAGCGCTCGGCAGTGGTAAATTTATGGCGCTCGGTAATCAATGGCGTACCCGTAAAACCAAAGCGAGTAGCTTGTGGAAAAGCCACAAACAAGTTTTTACTCATATCGCCGTTTTGCGAACGATGCGCTTCATCTATCAGAATAAGTACTTTTTCGCTGGGGTTAATGGTGTCAAAAGCCTCGAATTTAGGCACCACACCCAGTTTATATAAAATATCCTGATTCACATCTTGGTTGATACCAAATTTATGTATCATCACTAGGTTTAAATCGGGCGTGTTATCGTCCAATTGCACCAATGCTTTCTCATTTTTCGAGGCTTTAGGCACACGTGTTTTACCCACCACACTGTTTACACGCTCACCCGTTAATGCAGCCGTATCTTTCAACTGCTCTTCAAGGTCGATGCGATCCACA
>JAGPHP010000087.1 GCA_018055415.1 Breznakibacter sp.
GGTATACTCTGTGGAGTTTGTAAATCCAAAGAATTGGCATTTTTGCGTTTTAATGGCGTTGTAGATAATTCCAATTCCATCTACAAAGGTCTCGCAGTAGCTTTCGCTATCGCCCAATCCAAAGAGGGCAATATTTTTACCTGATAGATCCATCTTTTTGAATTTTGGCAAGAAACGATCCCAATCGTCTTGAAGTTCGCCCAATCCGAGGGTAGAGGTGCCCAGTATAAGGTTTGATGCTTGAGCGATATCTTCAACCGTAACTTTTGATACGTCAATGGTTGTTACCTCTTGGGTTGGTAGCTTTTTTACAATTTGCTTTGCAATTTCTTTGGTGTTTCCTGAGTTAGAACCGTATAGTATGAGTGTTGCTTTCATGATTTTAATTGTAATTTAATTGGAGATTAATAATCTCTTTGTTTGGAATGAGTTGATAGATATGTTTTGGAGCGAGCAGATTTTTTAGCTCTGAAAATTCACTCTTATTAACCGAGAAGAAGATCCGTTTTGAGCCAATATTGAGTAGAATTTTACGGATATTGACCGAGTCTTGGTTAAGATTAAAATAGTGTTGATAATCAATGCCTTTAACGTAGTTACTTAGTTGCTGTAGATCATCGATAGAGAGATGAAAAAAGAGGTTTCCAAATTCGAGATGGTAGTGTTTGTGATGGCTACAGAAAGTAATCTGACCATTAGCGGTTTTGCTAATTAGTTTCATGGGGTTAATTTTTATTTTGGGTACTATTTTTAGAGCTCTCGTTTTTTGATTCTTGCGGTTTTTTAACCATCCAATCTTCGTTAAAACGAATCATTCCGCCAATACCATGAATGCGTGTACCTTGTGTGTCGGGTGTAATTTTAATTATTTCCATCATCTTTAAATTTATATGGTTTAACTTTTTTGTTTATCAAAATAAGCCATTATTTGGATGGTGGGAAATCCCTAATTATTGGGATTTAGAACTCTATAATTGGTTGTTTAAGAGTCTTTTTTGTTATGATTGGTGAGTTGCATTGAATGCGGGGTGTTTGCTTGGCTGTAAAACTAAAAAACTCTCCTTCTTTGGGGAGAGTTTTTTAGTTGCAAATGTACGTTTTGTAATTACTTTACTTCGTATTTTAGATTTTCGAATTTACCATTGGTGATGGTTTTAATAACACCGCCACTAAAAAGGTTAAATTCGTATGTACCAGAGATAAGTCTTGTTGTTTTATCAATTTTTGTAATTGTAACAGCTCCAGAAGTACTGGCAAATGTTGCGTTTTTCTCGTTGTATTTGGTCATAAATACGCATCCACATTTTGCAGCTACATCTTGAAGGCCTAACTTGTATGTGCCTACTTCAGTACCATAAATGGTTACGTTAATGGCATCTAAATTAAGGTCTGAACCGGAGATAGTGATTACGTTACCTTTCATTATAGTTGTTCTTGAAACCGCAGTCCAATCATAATTACTGGCTGGGGTAACACCATCTGTTTCGTTCATTGTGGTGATCGTTGCACTCATTGTAGCATTACTCAATGATTTTGAAATTTGTGCGGCATCGTTGTTAAATGTGCCTAATGACATTGTTTGACACGCCGATAGTGATAATAACAAAAGTGCACTAGCAGCTGTAAATGTTCGGAATATTACTCTTTTTTTCATTTTGTATCAGTTTACGATTAAAAAATAATATTAAAGTTATCTTTATTTATTTAAGCAACAAAGGCTGCCTCTAAAATAAGCAGCCTTTGTGATATTTAATTTTAATAAATTACTGTTTTGCAGCAGCAGCTTCCGCTTCTTTAATCATTTCAGCATTTGCTGTAATGTTTATTTCAACACGACGGTTAGCTTTTTTACCTTCAGCAGTTGCGTTATCGCCAACAGGAGAAGTTGAACCTAAACCTTGAGCTGAAATTTTGTTTACAACACCTTGAGCAACTAAGAAATCTTTTACCGCAACAGCGCGCTTTTCAGAAAGTGGTTGGTTTACAGCATCTGAACCAGTGTTGTCAGTGTGACCATAAATAGCAACGTCTGTTTGTGGATTGTTTTTAAGAGATGTTGCAAATGAAATCAAAGATGCTTTTGCAGCATCGGTTAAAAGTGCTTTGCCTGATGCAAAAAGAATACCTCCTTCGAAAGTAACTTTAAGAGCATCTAAGCCATTGTTGTCTTTTACTTCTTCAATTTTAGCACTCTCGATAGCAGCAAGTTCTGCTTTTTGCTTGTCCATTTTGTGGCCAATAATTGCACCTGCGCCAGCACCAACTGCTGTACCAATAGCCGCACCATAGATAGCGCCTTTACCACCATTTGCTAAAGCACCAATACCAGCACCAACTGCAGCACCGCCTGCACCACCGATAATTGCACCTTTAGACGTATTTGACATTGATGCACAAGCAGAAGTTACTAAAATAACAACACTAAGAGATAGTGCGATAAATACATTTGTTTTTTTCATGATCATTAATATTTCTGTTTTTTATTGAATTGCAAATTTACGACTTTTAAACAGAGTGATCAAGTATTTGTTTGATGGATGTGTTATTTTAATATAAATTAAGAAATGGCATATTTCTGTTGAAGTCTAATAGTGGAATTAATTAGATTATTTCAAAGGGAATAACCGCATCTTAATTTATATGTGTTGCTGGTTGGAATTAGGTGTTGTACATTGTGATAAATAGCTCATACAAATATATTAACGGCAGGATGTTTAAAATGAAAGAGGTTCAATAAGTCATTTACAAACTATTTGAACCTCTTTTTATAAAATAATATCCTATTATCTATCTCGTTTCAATCTGTCTGCCATCGCTGCAGCTAGCTCGATACAAGCGTTGAATTTATCTGGTTTAAGTGCAAATTTTTCCTCAACAGGTTCGCCAATAAGCTCCCATTTAAGAGCTTCACCAGCTTCGCGTAATTTTTTTGCCGATGCTCCAGCCCATGAGTAAGAGCCTAAAATTCCCAAATAGTGGTTTGTTACCCCCATGTGGATGAGCTTGGTAACTAAAGACTCCATATTTGGATGTAATTCATTGGCGTAGGTTGGGCTGGCAAAAATAACCCCCTTGTACTTGAATATAGATGATATTATAAAAGAGGCGTGTGTTTTTGATACATCAAATACTCGAACGGGACGAATGCCTTGTTGTATTAGCTCTGTTGCAACTACTTCGGCCATCTCTTCGGTGTTGCCGTACATCGAGGCGTAAGCAACCACTACGCCCTCTTGGGTTTCGTATTTGCTCCATTTATTGTAAAGATCAATCATCTCGGCAATATGGCTTCGTAATACGGGACCGTGCGTTGAGGCAATTAATTTAATATCTAAAGTGCCTAGTTTTTCGAGGGCTTTTTGAACGGGACTGCCATATTTACCAACAATATTAGAGTAGTAACGACGCATTTCGGTGTAGAAGTAGTCGAAATCCAACTCATCGTCAAAAATGCCACCGTCTAATGTACCAAAGCTACCGAACGCATCACCAGAGAAGAGAATATTTTTAGTTGATTCGTAAGCCACCATTGTCTCAGGCCAGTGAACCATCGGAACCATGTAGAAGTTGAGTTTGTGTGCTCCTAAATCTAATATATCTCCCTCTTTAACTTCATGAAAGTTGTCTGAAATACCATAAAAACCCTCAATCATTGGAAAGGTTTTTTTGTTACCTACAAGTTTCATGTTAGGATAAAACTGCTTTAAAAATTGAATGCTACCAGCATGGTCGGGTTCCATGTGATTAACCACCATATAGTCGATTGGACGATCGCCAATAACTGCTCTGATTTTTTTTAGTTGTTTGTCAACATGCCCCATCTCTACGCCGTCAACAAGACAAATTTTTTCGTCCACAATTAAGTACGAGTTGTAGGCAACCCCCCTCTCAATTGGCCAAAGATTTTCAAATAAATGCGTTCTTCTGTCGTTAACCCCTACATAAAAGATGTTGTCTGCGACTTTAATTGGATGATACATATAGTAATGCTGTTTTTTTTATTTTTTGCAAAAATAGTCATTCGAGATTAAATAGAAGAATAATTTATCTTTTTTATTCTTTTTGAACTAGCAACCAAACATCACTGTACTTGGCATACTGAGCTCTTATACTGCTAATTTTATCTCTTGCAGGAGTTTCAACCATGAAAACACCAACTGCAACACGATATAACCCATTATCATTTTGTAATAAGGTAGGGTTGAAACCGTCTATTATGAGTTGGCTTTTGTATTTTTTAGCATTGTCGATTGACTTAAACGAGCCGATGATAACATAGTATTTTCCTGGTTCAACTGCTACGCCTGGCTCTTGCACAACTGTAATGTGTTCCTCGCGTACAATTACGTTAGATGACTCTTTTTTAGAACTGCCTGTACTGGTTGAAGTAGTAGTTGATGCAGATGTTTTTGCAGGGGTTGTTTCTGTTTTATAGGAAGAAGTGTTGCTCTTCTCCGTTTTGGGTTTAACTACTACAGGTTTATCTTCCACTTTGGGGTCGGGCATGCTGGTAGTTCCAATGTTTTGTGAAGATGAGCAACTTGTTACAATTGCTGCTATAATGGTGAAAACGAATAGATACTGTTTTTTCATTGGTATAAATTTTAAATTTATGTTCACGAAATAGTCCAATTTTACTAAACTACACTAAAAATTTCAAAGTGTAAATTAGACCATAAAGTTACTACATATTATAAATACCGAAAATTATTTAAATCTTTTTAAAGATTTGTTTTTAAATGAGATGTTTTCTTTAGTTTAATGTGCTTTTAATGAGATGTTTGTTGATTATTTTACCTCTTTATAACTCTCTACCCCTCGTGAAATAACCTTTAAATGGGCAGGAATTTCGCCATAGGTCTTTATAAAGTTTGCTTTTGTAGATGGCGAAGTGAAAACAACTCCATAAAAGTTATTTAGATCGTGCTTAATAATAGAGTCGGGCATCTCGTTTTTATAGATGGCTAGCGTGGTTACTTTGTTACCAAGATTTTGAAGAGCATTGGGTAGTTTATTGGTTGATATGGATGATTGCGGAATTAGAATGCGTTCATTTTTAATGTTTTGCGTATTAAAATAGTCAATTACCGAATCTATTGATTCCACTTGAGGTAGCGGGTCGATGAGAAGGCCAAATTTTTTGAGTTCATCAGAGGCAGAGTATCCAATGGCCGATATCTCTTTAGAGGCAATAGCTCTCACATCTAGCTTATTATCAAATAGGTGGTGAAAGAAGCACTGCACAGCATAACGGCTCATAAAAACGATACGCTGGTAACTTTTAATCTCCTTTATAACCTCCCTTATCTCGCTGTTCGAGTCTATCGGTAAGATGGATATCATTGGAGAATGCACAATTACGTCATCTGTATTATAGTCAGATGGTTGCGTGCCTGTAAATAGCCATCTGCGACGCTTGCCATAGCCCGATTGTGCCACTTCACCCACTATAATAATGGCTGGCGAACCAATTGAGGTGGGCTCTTGAGCAATATCTCCAATAGTTGTTCGGACAGATTGCGAATGGCTATACGACGCTTCTTGAATAAGTGCCACAGGGGTATTCGCTCTCCAACCCTCAGATAGTAAGCGTTTTGCAATGGGTTGTTGGTTAGAGGCTCCCATGTAAAAGACAAGTGTATCGGCTTTTGGTATTCTTAGTCGATCCATGTTGTGTCCTGATAAAAAGACAACAGAGCCTGCCAAGTTTCTATCTGTCAATGGAATAGCATATTGTGCTGCCGCAGCAAATGCACTCGTAATACCTGGCGTAATCTCTGCCTCAACGCCACGTCTTTGCAGATAGTGAAACTCCTCGGCACCGCGTCCAAAAAGCAGCGGATCACCTCCTTTTAGGCGAACAACATGTTTACCTTTAAGTGCTGTTTGGTAGATGAGTTCGTTTATAACAGCTTGATCGAAGGAGTGTTGTCCTTTTCGTTTGCCAACGTATATTTTTTCGCAATTGAAGTTTGTAATGGCTTGTTCGTCAATCAGATCGTCGTACAAGATAGCATCGCATTCGTTTAAGAGGCGAAGTGCTTTTACCGTTAATAGATCGCTGTTGCCCGCTCCAAACCCTACAATTTCCACTTTGCCCCAGCTTTTGCGTAGGTCAATTTCGGTAAATGGATTTGAAGCCGTTTTGAGGGAGATGATGGAAAAAAACGCATCGTCATTTTTAAGTACTGACGCAATAGTGAAATCATTTGCAAGCGGATAGGGTAGTGCAGATATTTCTTGAATTAAAAAATCGATATTGCCCTTTTTAAACTCACCCCATGTAGATTCCTCATCTCCTCTAAAGGGGATAAATTGTGCGGTTTGAGTGTGATTTGCATTTTTAAGCTCTTCAGTTATTTGATTATAGATGAGCTCATTATTGTGGATAATCGATATCTTCATTTCTTGTAAAGTGTTGTTTTTGGGGACTCTTTATATTTGTGTTGGCAAGGAGCGTCTTCATTTTGAAAACAACTGCTCTCTAAAAACGATTTTATCTTGTCGCGCATGGCAATAGAGCCGTAAACATCTTTGCCATTGGATGTTACAGCTACGCTCATGTTTTCGGTTTTGTAGATGGCTGGCGAAACAAAATCGCAGCGGCTGGGTACGTCCACGACATTTACGATGGCTCTAAAATCACGACCATCGAGTTTTATCTGATGGTTTAGCTCGCTGTTATCGGTTGCTGCATAGACGATTAGATGTCCTTGAAGATCGCTTTTCTGGTATTCGCGTTGAACTAACTCAATACCTGGGAAACTCTCTACTCGTGGATCGAAATAGGTTGCAATAACCTTAAAATTAGAGGTATAGCGACTTAGTAGCTCTACTTTATGCCAAGCTACTTTGCCGCCACCAATAATTAGTATCTGCTCATCTTCAATGTTAATTGCAATTGGTAAAAAGTTCATGCGCAACTATTTGTAATTGAGTTAATTGATTAAATTTCGTAATCAGGCTCTTTTTTAATCTTACCAAACGATATGCGTAGCCACATCCGTTCGTGCAGGTAATAAAGTCCAAGTTTAGTGAAAACTTCAAAGAAACTGATGCCAATGGCTAATTTAATTTGGCCTGTAACCAAGTAAGAGACAATAAAAGTGTCAATGGTTCCAGTTAATCGCCAAGAGGCCGCTTTTACGATACTACGATATCTTTTTTCATCCATTTTAGTAGAGTTTTTTTAGGTTTTAGCGAGCAATTTTTACGCTATTCGAAGGTTTTACAATCTCTTTACGAATGATGAAGTCGCCAAATTTCTCTCCTTTTTCTCTCTCTTTAGCGTAACGAGCTAAAAGGATTTCGAGGATCGAGAGGATTTCGGCTTCATCTATCTGCTCTTTGTAAAGGGTATTTAAGCGCTCGCCCGTGAAGTTGGCTCCTAAGTACATATTGTAGATGCCTAATGAGCGACCAATGAAGGCAATCTCGCCTAAAAATGGGCGACCGCAACCGTTAGGGCAACCCGTCATGCGAATAAGAATTTCGTCGTTAGCCAAACCGTTTTTCTCCATGATGGCATCGATTTTAGTGATCAATGAAGGGAGATATCTTTCGGCCTCGGCAAAAGCGAGCGGGCAGGTGTTAAGAGCCACGCACGCGATACTGTTTCGACGTAAAGCAGAGATTTTTTTGTGGGTTCCGATTTGAAATTTATTCACGATAGAGTCGATGAGATTTTTATCTTTCTCCTCAATATTTCCAAGTACAAGTCCTTGATTACCTGTTAATCTGAAATCACATTTATGTAGTTTTGCAATCTCTTTCAGACCCGTTTTAAGTTTGTAATCGGCCTCGTCTTTAATCCTTCCATTTTCGATGAACAGACCAAGAAACCATTTGCCGGAGTGCGCTTTTTTCCAACCGAAAACATCGGTGTTTGAGTCGAATTTATAAGGGCGAGATGGCTCAAGGGCAGAACCCAAGCGCACTTCGAGCTCGCTAATAAAGAGCGGCGTTCCAATGCGATCAAGCGTATATTTGGTACGCGAGAAGCGTCGGTTTTCGCGGTTTCCATTGTCGCGTTGGATCTTCATAATCTCTTCAACTACCTGAAGTGCCTTCTCTTTTGGAACATATCCAATCACATCGGTAAGACGAGGGTAGGTTCCCGGCTCGGAAAAAGAGGTGCCTAATCCGCCACCTACGCCAATGTTATAACCCAGCAGTTTGCCATTTTTTTCGATGGCAATAAGTCCAATATCGTTAGAGAAAAGATCCACATCGTTATATGGAGGGATGCCGATAGCAATTTTGAATTTACGAGGCAGATAGGTCTTTCCGTAGATAGGTTCTGCTTCGGGTTCGCCACCAGCTACCAGTTTTTTATCGAGCCAAATTTCGTGAAACGCATGGGTTTTAGGCAATAAATGATCGCTTATTAATTTAGCAAAGGCGCTTACTTCGCCAACTACTGGGGATAATCCTTCGTTGTTGGTACTCATTACGTTACGGTTAACATCGCCCGCTGTAGCAATTGAGTCGAGTAGGGTAGCATTTAACGCCTGTATGGTTTTTTTGAAATTGCGCTTTAAAACCCCATGAATTTGGTAGGCCTGACGCGTAGAGAGCTTAATGGTATTAGTGCCATAAGTATCGGCTATCTTGTCGATGTCAAGGTATTGCTGCGAGGTTGAAACACCACCCGGAACGCGCACACGAATCATGAAGCTATAAAGCGGTTCCAGTTTTTGCTGTTTGCGTTCGGCATCAAGGTCGCGGTCGTATTGCATGTAACTGCCGTGAAACTTAACTAGTTGCACATCTTTGTGTACAAGAGCGCCCGTTGTATTATCGTTGAAGCTCTCTACAAGTGTGCCACGTAGGAAGTTACTCTCAATTTTTATCTTTTCAATTTCTGAGGGTTTCCACTCCACAGTTGGTATTAATTTATTTGCCATCTTTCTATTTGCTTATATAGTTTGCTTATAAAAATGCGTAACGAAATCGGTTAATAGACATCCTCTTGGTAGCGGTGGCTCTTTTTGAGGTTATTAAAGTACTCAGCAGCCGCTTCTTTAGAGAGCTTTCCTTCGGTTTCGATGATTTGTAAAAGAGTCTCTTTCACATCTTTAGCCATCTTTTTCATATCGCCACATACGTAGAAATAACTACCGTTTTGTAACCATTCAAACACCTCTTTGCTCTTTTGCTTTAGGCGATGTTGTACGTATATCTTCTCCTCCTGATCGCGAGAGAAAGCCACATCGAGATTGGTAAGAACACCATCGTTTTTCCATTTAAGAATCTCGGTTTGATAGAGGAAGTCGGTTGTAAAGTGTTGATCGCCAAAGAAAAGCCAGTTTTTGCCATCGGTACCATCATTTTCACGTTGTTGAAGAAATGCACGGAATGGCGCAATCCCAGTTCCCGGGCCCACCATGATTGCGGGTGCACTGCCATCTTGCGGAAGTCGGAACCCCTCGTTTTGTTTGATGCGTACAGCGATTTTGCCATCTTCAGGAACTCTGTCGGCCAAGAACGTAGAGGCCACCCCTTCGCGTTCTCGACTATTTTTCTCAAATCGAACGGCTCCAACGGTGATATGAACCTCGTCGGGATTAGCATCTAAACTTGATGAGATTGAGTAGAGACGTGGCGGAAGTTTGCGCAACACATCGGTTAACTGTTTGGCTGTTAAATCGATGGAGTATTCGGTTAGAATATCCAACAGATCAGATCCGTAGAGATATTTATCTAGT
>JAGPHP010000263.1 GCA_018055415.1 Breznakibacter sp.
GAATAATAGCGCGGTGCTCTGCACCTTTTGTAAACTTACATATTTACGTTACTACAAATATTTAGCGGCTCTGCCGCACAAAAAATGCATATTACTCCATTAAATCTAATTAGATGCGTTTGCCCTGTCACGAATCCCTGTTTTTTATAATCAATTTATTGCTAGTTTAATATGAACATTTCAAAAAATAACTTTTGTGCGAAGATATAGATTATCATAACTTTACAAAAATGATTGAGATATGCTTTAATGTGTAGATGCTCTATATAGCTTATAATAATGAACATTTTAAACTAATTTTCAGTTATAACAAAAAGACAATATGTTTAAATTCCTTCAAAATCTAGATAAAAACGGGAGAAAGCCAACCTATGGCGCTCTTGATATGTTGAAATATATAGGGCCTGGTTTGATGGTAACCGTAGGATTTATTGATCCTGGCAACTGGGCAAGTAACCTCGCTGCTGGGGCCGACTATGGCTATACACTGCTTTGGATGGTAACTCTCTCAACTATTATGCTCATCTTATTGCAACACAACGTGGCGCATTTGGGTATTGCCACTGGGTTGTGTCTTTCGGAGGCAGCCACCAAATACCTTAAACCCCGCTGGTCGCGAGCCATCCTCATATCAGCTATGCTGGCATCTGTATCCACTTCCCTTGCAGAAATACTGGGCGGCTCTATTGCCTTACAAATGCTTTTTGACATTCCAATACCCGTTGGTGCAGTACTTGTTACCGCCTTTACCATTGTGATGCTATTTACCAACAAATACACCAAAGTAGAGAAGTGGATTATTGCGTTTGTATCGCTCATTGGGATATCCTTTTTGTATGAGTTATCGCTAGTTGCCATTGATTGGAACGCCGCCTTTATTGGGTGGGTAAATCCATCTATCCCCGAAGGCTCTATCATTATAGTAATGAGCGTTTTAGGTGCTGTGGTTATGCCTCATAATCTCTTTTTACATTCAGAGGTAATTCAAAGTCGCCAATGGAATTTGGAAGATAAAGCTACCATCGATAAACAGCTGAAATTTGAGTTTTTCGACACCCTCTTTTCAATGCTTGTAGGTTGGGCCATCAATAGTGCTATGATACTATTGGCCGCTACTACCTTTCATAAAACAGGCGTTGCAGTAACCGAGTTGCAACAAGCAAAATCGCTTTTAGCCCCTCTATTGGGCAATAACGCAGGAACAATTTTTGCGGTGGCATTGCTAATGGCCGGAATTGCCTCAACCATAACCTCGGGCATGGCGGCTGGCTCCATCTTTGCAGGGATGTTTGGCGAACCATATGATAGTAAAGATAACCACTCTAAATTGGGTGTAATCTTATCGTTGATACTCTCACTATTAGTGGTTTTTTTAATATCAAATCCATTTAAAGGACTTATCATTTCGCAAATGATTCTGAGTATTCAGTTGCCAATTACCATCTTTTTGCAAATCTATCTTACCTCCTCGAAAAAAGTGATGGGCGAGTATAAAAATGATCGATGGACGAAAAGTTTCTTATATACCATTGCCGCCATTATAACGGTATTAAATGTATTACTGGCTAAGGAGTTGATCTTTTCGAACATTTAAATTAATGACCTCCCCTATCCCCTCCAAGGGAGGGGAATTTGGTAACTAACTTGTAATTTTATTCCTAACTCCCCTCCTTTAGCTCCACTGATCTTCGATTGAAGGGGCTGGGGTAGGTCAAAAAACTATCCGAATTATTAGAGATTACCTTATCTTTGCAAAAAACAGTGTATGGCTTGGAATAATAAGCAAAAAGTGACGTTGGCTATTGCTTGGATGACCTCCTTTATTGGTCCTTTTGAAGCATCGAGTGTACAAATTGCTTTACCACAAATGCAAACCTATTTTGGGTTAGATATGGTAGCATCAAGCTGGATTATAACAGCTTACCTATTAAGTACGGCCATCTTACTTTTGCCCGCAGGAAATTTTGTAGATGCTTACGGTAAAGTGAAGATGTACAAACGGGGCATCCTTTTATTTGGACTCATTTCGCTTAGTTGCGCCTTTGTAACATCGGGTTATTTGCTCATTGGACTACGATTCTTTCAGGGTTTATCGGCCGCATTTATCCAAACAACAGGAACGGCTTTATTAATATCCATTTTTGAGCCCAAAGAGCGCGGAAAAATACTCGGCATCAATGTATCCGCTGTCTATGTTGGATTATCGGTTGGTCCATTTCTAGGAGGATATCTGGTACAAACATTAGGTTGGCAGTCGCTCTTTTGGATAGTTGGGCCCCTACAAATAATGGCTTTTGTGTTGATACACTATTTCTATCCTAAACGCACAGAAGAGCTAAAACATGGAGGTAATTTCGATTGGAAAGGCACACTCATTTACGCCTTTTTATTGGGTGGATTTGTATATGGTGCAGGCAAGCTCACCACCCATGTCGGACAACTCATGATTTTATTGTCGGCTCTTATGCTTGTCCTCTTTATCTGGCACGAAAAACAAGTTAAAAATCCACTTATCGATTTTAATCTCTACCTCAAGAACCGCATTTTTGGATACTCCAATATAGCGGCATTAATTAACTACAGCTCAACCTTCTCGTTAATTTTCTTGATGAGCTTCTATTTACAGAGAGTTCGATTACTTTCGCCTTACGAGGCTGGCACCATTATGGTGATACAACCTGTATTTATGGCTCTCTGCTCGCCTCTTACCGGACGATTGAGCGATAAATTTGAAGCACGATATCTCTCAACTATTGGTATGAGTATAGCGGCACTAGGGTTGTTGAGTTTAAGTTGGATAACGGCCGAAACCCCCTACTGGATACTTATGACGATATTTGCCTTTTTAGGAATCGGATTTGCCCTATTCTCATCGCCTAACATGAATACCATAATGAGTTCGGTTGAAAAAACTCAATTAGGCATAGCCTCAGGTTCGGCAGCTACTATGCGTGTGGTTG
>JAGPHP010000264.1 GCA_018055415.1 Breznakibacter sp.
TATGACCATAGTTATGGAATAGATACCATTATTATAAAATCTAATGTTGAAATTGGAAGACACGCTTTCCCAACAATGAATAAATTTGTTGTTGATAATAAAGCTTATCCAACTGTAAAATTTGATATTCCAAGTCCTGGCTTAACAATGGAACAGAATTCATTTTTTGGAAATTTTGGATATTTAGATTTTCCAGTTTATAATTGGCTCTATAGGAAAAAATCAACAGATACTTATTATTCTTGGATTCAAAATATAAATGGTCAAGCTTATAATGATAGTACTCAAAGAGTTTTGATTGCACCTTGGGGGTATTTGGATTCAAATACTTATAACTTTCCTGATGCAGCAAATCTAAATTTACGTAATTGGATGCTTTCAACTGATAGTAGTAAAGTAGGTTCTGTTGATTTATATGTTACAAAAGGCACTAAAACATACTATCAGAACTCTAACGTTTGGAAGTATTTCAATTTAGTTGAATTTGGAAATAGCATCCCAACATATTTAGCTGACACAAAATCATTAGAAATAAAAATATACCCAAATCCATTCCACAATGGGTTTAATATCAATGCCAATGATAACTCACAAACATATAGCATTATTGACATTTCGGGTAGTGTGCTACAAACATTTAGCGCAAATGAAAAGCAATATATAAATATGAGTTCCTTTCCTAATGGTATTTACTTCTTGAAAAATAACGTTGATAATAGGTGTACTAAACTTATCAAGCAATAAACTTGTATCTTTCATTATCGGCCTAGATTTACAAATTCTGTTTCGGGTGAGGGCGTAGGTGGAAACCCCGCAGTTTTGGCGCAGCTTGCGAAGCCAAAACGAGGAGTTGGAGCCGCAGACCGACGACCAAAAGGGCCAATATCAGGAGGCTAGAGACATCGCATGCGATGTCTGTACGCAGAGTTTGCCCTTTTGGGCGGCACCCCCAAAAAAGAGAAAATCTTTAAAACAGCGGAGGATCGAGGTTGATTGTTTGATATTTGACAATGAGGAGATCTTTTAAAAAGATTTACTAAAAACAAATATTTGTAGTAATTTCGTTGTTCATTTTTTGAGACCATAAATAGGTGAAGATAGATATTATTGTATCGGCTGGAGAGATTCAAGAGTCGATGGTTGAGGGCCGAGTGGCCATTGTAATAGACGTATTGCGTGCCACCACGGTAATGATTACGGCGCTTCAAAATGGGGCTAATTGTATTATTCCGCTTCTATCGCCGGAAGAGGCTTTTGCGCTTAAAGATAAGCTTGGCGATATGGCGTTACTTGGTGGCGAACGTGGTGCTTTGCCGATTGCGGGGTTTGATTTTGATAACAGTCCGTTCTCGTACAAGCGGGAGTTGGTGGAGAATAAAAGTGTGGTGATGACCACCAGTAACGGTACGCGCGCGATTAATGGTGCCCGAAGTGCAAAAGAGGTTATTATTGCTTCGTTTGGAAATGTTCCAACGGTGGTAAGATATTGCCGATCGGCATCGGAAATTGTGATTATTTGTAGTGGATCGGGCGATGCGTTTACACTTGAAGATTGCCTCTGCGCGGGGTTATTAGCCTCTGAACTTTCGAAATACAAGGATGCGCATCTCTCGGATGTAGCCATCTCATTGAAAGAGCTTTACAGTCGTTTGAAAAATGAGGTTTTTGAAGTAGCATCATTGGGAAATCACTTTAACTTGCTCAAAAACAAAGGGTACGTTGAAGATTTAAGATACTGTTTTGAGATTGGCACCTGCAATGTGCTCCCTATTTTAGATGGCGAAAAGATTATTAATCGCTCATCGCTTTTAGGTGATGATTTGCCCCCTATTGGTCAAACAACATGGGATGAGTGGAGTTTAAACTATCAAATTTAATACAATCGTTGTGAGTACTGGAAAAGAGAGTGTTGTGCAAACCCCTTTAATGAAGCAATATTATGCCATTAAAGAGAAACATCCGGATGCTATATTGCTTTTTAGAGTGGGCGATTTTTACGAAACTTTTTCGGATGATGCCGTAAAAACCTCTGAAATTGTGGGTATTACGCTAACCCGACGCGCCAATGGTGCTGCCTCTTTTGTAGAGTTGGCTGGGTTTCCACACCATGCGCTCGACACCTATTTGCCAAAATTAGTGCGTGCTGGTCAGCGTGTGGCCATTTGCGACCAGCTTGAAGATCCAAAACTCACCAAAGGGATTGTAAAACGTGGTATTACCGAGTTGGTAACTCCAGGTGTTACAACGAACGACAACATATTAAACCATAAAGAGAATAACTTTGTAGCCTCGGTACATTTTGATAAGAAAGGAGCTGGAGTTTCGTTTTTAGACCTTTCAACGGGCGAGTTCCTTGCTTCAGAAGGATCTATAAGTTATATCGACAAGTTACTCTCAAATTTTAAGCCCAAAGAGGTTTTATTTGAAAAGAGTAAACGGAGAGAGTTTGAAGAGCATTTTGGATCGAGATATTACACTTTTGGTCTCGAAGATTGGGTTTACAACTTCTCGTCGGCCAACGATCGCTTATTGAAGCACTTTGAAACGGTCTCTTTAAAAGGGTTTGGCATCACAAATGAGCAATTTGCAGTTGTGGCTGCAGGTGCAATTTTGTACTATCTTGATTTAACACAACATCAACATATTAAGCACATTACCAAACTGAGCCCCATTTCGGAGAACTCATTTGTATGGCTAGATAAATTTACCATTCGCAACCTCGAACTATTTGGATCGTCGAACGAAGGTGCGCGTTCATTAAGCGACATCCTCGACTGGACCAATACGGCCATGGGGAGTCGAATGTTAAAACGATGGATCTCATTGCCTCTAAACGATGTAAAACAGATTACCGACAGAAATGAAGTGGTTAAATATCTGATTGAAAACGAGGCAACGAAAGAGGATATTGAGACAAATCTTAAAAAAATAGGCGATTTAGAGCGAT
>JAGPHP010000265.1 GCA_018055415.1 Breznakibacter sp.
ACTCTATGAATATCAAATCCTACGTTATTGAGTTGTTTCGAAATCCAAGCCGAATTAGTATTTATAACTTGGCCAATTAATAGCTCGTCGCCAATTGAAATAATTTCTGCTTTCATAATTTTATTTTGTTAAGACGTCCATTTATGGCGTCTTATGAATAATTAAAATATGAGACGCCATAAATGGACGTCTCTACAACTATTTACCTTTCAACGCCCCGATTCTCTGAATCAAAGGTGGATGCGAATATTCAAAAAAGACCACCAATGGGTGAGGATTGATATTAGAGAAGTTTTCGACATGGAGCTTTTTAAGTCCCGAAATCAATTGTTCTCCATATCCGTAAGAGGCTGCATAAGCATCTGCCTGATACTCATTTTTGCGAGACATAATTGTTTGAATAAGTCCAATAACCGCCGAAACAGGCTCAAAAAGAATAGTAAAAATGATTAATCCAATGGCAAACGAACTCTCCTCTACTCCAACCGCTTGGACAAAAACAGGATTACCAACAAAAAGGGAGAAGATATAAAACATAATGGCCGTGGTGAAGAGTCCAAAAACCATCCCTTTAATGACGTGCTTATGCTTGTAATGCCCCACTTCATGCGCCAAAACAGCCACCACCTCCTCTTCATTCATCTGATTCAGAAGCGTATCGTAAAGTACAATGCGCTTCTTCTTGCCAAAACCACTAAAATAAGCATTGGCTTTTGATGAGCGTTTGGAACCATCTATCATACTCACCGAATTGAGTTGAACATTAACTTTTTGAGCAAACTTATCGATACCCTCTTTTAATTCACCCTCTTGCAATGGAGTTAACTTATTGAAAATAGGCACAATAAGCGAGGTATAAAAGAAAGTGATGAAAAGCATAAATGAAGCAACCACAACCAAGGCAATAATCCAAAATGAGGTTGGATAGAGGGTATAAAACCAAATGATGAGTGCCAAAATAGGTGCTCCAATCACTACACCCAAAAGTAAACCCTTTAAATAGTCGAGAAAGAAGAGTCCTTTAGTAGATTTGTTAAATCCAAACTTCTCCTCAATATAAAATGTAGAGTAGTAACTTATTGGTAATGAGGCAATAGATTGTATTAAAAAGAAAAACCCAATAATGGACAAATTAAGAAGAATAACATTGCTAATTAGCGCTTTTGTAGATTCAAACAACCACTGAAATCCGCCAAAAAAAAGTATAGCCAACATAAACGCAAGCGAGATGATGCTTGAAATGGTACTTAACTTCATCTTTACCTTCTGATATTCAATGGACTTCTGGTATTTTGCCTCATCAATAATATCGGTTAACTCGCTTGGGATGGGTAATTTCCAGCGGGTTGAGGTTAGATAGTCGAAGAACATCTCCCACAAAAAACTAAGGATAATAATGGCTACTATAGCAGTAAAGATGAGTTGTTGCATGTTATAAATTTTAAGAACCCAAAGGTAAAAAAAATGGTGAAGGATTGGTAGGATTGTTGGAGTAGGATATGTAGGATTTAAGAATTATTAGGAATATATTTGTCTTACATTCATGAAATCGCTTAATTAACTAAACCTTACAATGAAAAAAATATCTACTTACATAGTTTTAGTATTTGTATCCATATTTGTAATTAACTGTAAACCTAAACTCCCTAAATCTGACAAAGAGATTCTTCAAAAAGCATATCAGACGTTAATGGATCTAGAAAGTGTTGAATTTGATTCGGAGGTAGAATTTTATAATACGAATCAACCAAATGCGACCAATAAAAATGGGCACTGTTATTTAGATTTTAGAAAGCAAAACAACAAGTCGCTTTTAGGAAGGTATTACATTTCTTGCAACACGCACAACTACATCTGGGATGATAACTCTTATACGCTTATCGACAACACTCAAAAGAGTTATTTTGTGGGAATTAAAGAACATGCCAGTAAAAACATATTCATAAACACCTCATTTATTGCTGCAAAAAACTACTTTCCAACCCTTCTTAGTAGCGACTCACTCCTAAACTCTACCAAAGTTATTATTGGAGAAAAAGATATTACGATAGAATTTAAGATGATCAATGGTTGGATAAATTCTGATAACATTACCACCTTCAAAGATACCATCAAAAATTTGAGAATATATAGCTATATTATTGACAAAGAGAGCTATTTACCAAAATCATTTGCCGTAAAATATGGTAACAACCTACAATCATACACAAAAAATAGCTTCTCGAACCTAATAATTAATGATCCAAAATCCGATACAATATGGAACTTACAACTCTATTACAAAAACTACACTCAAGAACAAAATAATCGTAACCCTTTAATTAAAGTGGGCGAAACAGCGCCAAATTGGACGTTACCCTCCGTTAGTGGCGATAGTGTTACCCTAGGTAATCTCCATGGCAAATTAGTGTTTTTAGATTTCTACTTCAATAATTGTGGCGCCTGTATCGAAGCCCTCCCCCAAATGAATGCTCTGTTCGAGAAATACAAAAATCATAACATTAAATTTTTCCCGATAAATTTTGCCGATAATTTGCCCGACATCCAATCGCAACTTGATAAAACGCCCATTAATTACACGGTTCTATATAACGCAAAAGCGAGAGTGGCACTCTCTTACAACGTTTATGGAGCACCTACCTATTTGCTTATCGACAAATATGGAAAAATAGTCTATGCTCAAAATGGTACTAACCTTAATGAGCTTGCAAATGCTATTAACAAAAACCTATAAATGAACCTTTTGTAGATTCAAATACGATGAGCCTCTTCCCCTCCGATATAGATTCAAACAATAACCTGCTGCCCAAAGATGGCACGGTAAACTACTATGGAAAAATCTTAACTTCAGCCGAAGCCAACCGCTTTTACGCCAGTTTACTAAGCACCATTGAGTGGCAACACGATGAGATAATCCTCTATGGCAAACGCATCGTCACCAAAC
>JAGPHP010000266.1 GCA_018055415.1 Breznakibacter sp.
CAAACCGAGTCTGTCCAAATCCGTTTGCACTCTGTTGGTAATAATGTTCAAGCGTGTAAAACTGATAGCCCGCTTTTTGTAAAGCCAGCAAGAGACGAGAATAAGTTTGAAGCGTAAAATCTCTCATTCTTTATTCGCTTGAGTAACCAAATCGTACATATACTGATTAATATCTATAAATTTTTCTTGAATACTTTTTCTTACTTGTTCCTTATAATTAAGAGTTACTTCTGTTCTTAATCGTTGTGAAATCCACGCTTCAAAAGCCATCGTTTTTTGATTATCCAAGCTACCCACTTTTGCCGCTGCAGCGTTTGCGGGCATACTGTAGCGAATACCTAAATAATATGAAGGGACACCCAATAAAGCCGCCTCACGCGCCATACTATCTCCAGAAGAAACCAATCCTTTACTAAAGTAAATAAGTGAATGAATATCTTTGATAGGTTCTTGTAATAAAATCCAATTTTGTGGATATTCCTGATATTTATCTTTTTTTTCCAACGAGAGTAAAACTGGAACGGTTTTGGGTATTAAATGTGCAATATTCAAAATACTATCAGGAGCTTGTCCATTATAATTTACAGTACCAACAGATACTTCTCTAAAAAAGAAATACTCATTGGGTTGTATATTGTACTGGTCTAACACTGATTTATCAGGTTGAAAAATGTCAGGTGCTAAATAAGCCCACTCTTTCAAAACTGGTAGAATTTTAACCTTATTAGATATAGAATACCCACTTGGCAACTCATAAATACAATAACTGGATTGAGTACTGTATTTTAATTTAGGCTTATAATCAAACGTCTGTGGATCATCATCAAACGTATAGCGCCGAATATTTTTATAGTAGCCAACCAAGGCTGGCAAATAGCCATTAGAAAATACGACATCAATGTGTTTTCCACGTACCCATAAAAATAATTTCACCAATCGTAAAAAATTAGCCTCAAAAATAGCCGAAAACTTATTCATTTTATGTTGACCTATAACACTAATATCAACATTATTAAAATCTTGCAATTCATATTTAACAATAGATGCCAAACGACCACGATTCAACACGGTAATGTACACAAAATGGCCATCTTTTATTAATCTTACAATAAAATTTTTATAAAAATTATATTGCGGCGTATGTCCTAGATCTATCCAGATATTCATATTAACTCATTTACCAGCACAATCCACTGTAATTATCACATGATTCTAATTCTTCAATACGCACTAAATCAATGATTTGTTGTTCTGGTCTTACGGACATCGATTTGAACGCTTTATCTTTATTAGACACAACCAACACCTCTGCCCAATCAACTAATATTGCCAAATCATCTTGTAACATGCTATCTAAATGTGGCAATTTTTGAGTAATCACACTTTTATTTTTACCTATTAAACGCGATAACGAAACATTTTTATCAAAAATACGAATATCATACCCCTTGCCATACAACGCTTCTATTACGTTTACAATTGGACTATTACGCATATCATCGGTTCCTGCTTTAAAACTTAGCCCACAAATACCGATTTTGCGTTTACCCGTTTTTTCTATTTGGTAAATTACTTGACTGATATGTTTATTATTACTATCATCAATTGCATTCAAAACTGGCGTATCTAAATATAAATCATGTGCCAACGTTTTCAAACCTTTTAAGTCCTTTGGTAAACAGCTACCGCCATAAGCAAAACCCGGCTTAAAGTAATAAGGTGAAATATTTAATTGCTTATCCATACAGAAAATACGCATAACCTCATGTGAATCAACTCCTAATTGTTTACAAATAGTACCTACCTCATTGGCAAATACTACTTTTAAAGCATGATAGGAATTATTGACGTATTTGATCATCTCTGCTACTTCAATAGCTACCACTTCAATAGGAGCATTGGTGTTTTTATACAACTCCTGCATAATATGGATAGCTTTAGAGCACGAGCTACCTAAAACAGTCAGGGGCGGATTCATATAATCATCAACAGCAGTGCCTTCACGTAAAAATTCTGGATTTGAAACAACCGCAAAATCAGAATTACATTTTTTACCTGACGCTTGCTCAATCAACTCACTCACCTTTGCATTGGTACCTGGAAAAACGGTTGAGCGAATAACCACAATATGGAAACTCGACTTTTTCGTTAAAGCCTCACCTATTTCACGCGCTGTTTGATAGATATACTCTAAATTCAAATGACCATTATCAGACGATGGCGTTCCTACACAGATAAATGAAATATCAGTATTCAATACAGCTTCTTTATAATCTTTAGTCGCACGAATACGGTTTTGCTGAAAGCCATCTGCCATCAATGTATCAATATCATTTTCTACAATAGTTGGCAAACCACTATTTACACGGTTTACTTTCTCATCTGACACATCCACGCCAATCATGTAATGACCCTGTTTAGACAAACACCCCATCCCAACACAGCCAACATATCCCAATCCAAAAATTGATATATTCATAATGTCTTTTATTTATGTTTCATTAGTTTGACCCCAAATTTTCCTATAGCATATAAACACGGTTTGCAAATATAACAAAATCGTCCGTGTTCAACCAATGTTCCTCCAAATTTAGCTTTAAATTCTCGAACACCATATCCATCATTAGGTTTACCAGCGCCCATCATATCAAAACGCGTAATCTCATGCGTTGATGCATATTCAATAGCGCCCCAAGTAGCTAAAGTAGAAGGATAGACATTTTTAACGGTTCTATCTAAACCACAAACAAACCATTCATACAAAACCCGGTTCGGTAACTCCACGCACACACTACCACCAAGAACCCGACCTTGATATTTGACCACAAAAATACGTCCTTCTGGCCATTGATAGAGTTGTTGAAAAAACTCGTATGGAAACAGAGGTGTTTTAACTTTGGTTTTATATAAATCGCGTAATAAATCGT
>JAGPHP010000267.1 GCA_018055415.1 Breznakibacter sp.
ATCACGGTTACTAGGATCTTAATGACACAGATGTAAAAACTTCAATTATTTTAAATTTCTATACGAATTTGATTTTGTTTATTAAAATAGATAAAACATAAGCTCTTCGCTAAACACACTCTATATAATTTAAAAAACATTAACATTTGAAAATAAAAATTAATGTAACAACCATGTGTGTAATTTAATTTTACTGTTCATATTTGAATTCAATTAAATTAGTATAAACTATAATATCAAAAGAATGAATAAACAAAATGGTCAAATTAGCACGTTTATAAATCAAACGAATGAGCGTAACAAACAACCAACCTTTGAATTTGAATTTATTGACAACTCCGATCTATGTATGCAACTAAAGATTAGTAAGCGTACGGCTCAAACATGGCGAAGCTCAGGGATGCTACCCTATGTACAAATATCTAAAAAGATCTATTACAAATACTCGGATATTAAAAAGCTCATGGAGAGTAACTACCAAAAAAGTCCTAAACGTTGAAATTTAAACCCAAAAAATGAATAAAAGAAGTAACTCCCAATCTACACCCATGAAAATCACACAATTTAAAAACTTTAACGTTCCAGTATCTCACCTAGAGGTTGAAACAGTACTTCAAAACATCCAAAATGGCTCCTACAAGGGAGCCATTACCAAAGCCCGAAATGCCTATAAGAGTGGCGACATGGCACTCTATACAAAGGAAAAAAAGCATCTTCCGGCAGTTACCTTTAGCGGTAGGTTTGAAGGAGGCCGTAAATTGGAGTATCTTAAAGAGTACGTTCCAATTATTATTTTAGATATTGATCACTGCTCAACAGAGAAAATCGCCCCCTATCTAACCACAATAAATAGTTGCCCTTTCACTTATGCCTCCTTTATAAGTCCTTCGGGTGAAGGGATTAAAATTTTAATTCGTGTAGATAGTTGTGAAACAGAACATTACCAAGCGTTTGAGGCACTGAAACACTATTACGAGAGGTTGGTGGGAGTAAAGATTGATGAATCGGGGAAAGATATCACACGTCTCTGTTTTCTGTCGCACGATGCCAATCTCTTTCACAATCCGCACTCAGGAGTTTTCAATTATAAAACCACTCTCACAACGAATAAGAGAGAGTACAACAAGGCTAATAACAGCATCACACTCTCCGAAAAACTTTATGAGATGTGCCTAAAACGTGTTATTCAAAAATATGGAAGCTACGAAAAGGGTAATCGTAATAACTTCATTTTTCACCTTGCTTGCGATCTGCGAAGAGTGGGTGTTGAGATGTATGTGGCCAAAGATTTTATAATGGCCAACTACGATTTAGATATCGATGAGATAAATAGTAGTGTGGAGAGTGCATTTAAAAATAGTACCAAGGGTAATGGAGGTAATCGTTCAAAGCAGGAGATAGACCAAAATATCGATCACTCAAAAGAGAAAGCAAAAAAAATAGATCAGAAAAAAAACGATAAGAGCAACCTTATATCGCATGTTATTATATATTTAGACGCTTTATATCAATTCCGGCACAATGAGGTAACAGGCCATATTGAGTATAGAATGGGAGAAACGAGCCGATTTGAAAACATCAATGATAAGGTTTTGAACAACATTTGGTGCGAGCTGCAGCAAGCAGGTATTAAAATACGAAAAGATGACCTGCGCACCATCATCCACTCCGATTACGCTCCCTATTTTAATCCCTTTATCGATTACTTTACCACGTTACCAAAATGGGATCAAACAGTAGATTATATAGCACAATTAGCAAATACCATTGAGGTAAAACCCGAGGTGAAAGCCCACTGGGAGCTGAGTTTAAAAAAGTGGATTGTAGCCCTGGTGGGTTGCGCCATTGATAAAAATGTGGTTAACCAAACGGTTCTCTCCATATCGGGCCTACAGGGTAAAGGTAAAACCACATGGATAGAGCGATTAATGCCAAAATCGTTGAACTCCTATTTATTAACTGGGCGAATATCGGCAAGAGATAAAGATTCGCTGGTGTTTCTCTCCGATTGTTTGCTTATTAATTTAGATGAATTAGATAAGATGAACCAGCACGATTTGAACTCATTAAAGAGTTTAATAACGCGCACGGCCATAAAACTACGTAAACCATACGATAAATATTCGAGTAATGAACCGCGCCGAGCCTCGTTTGCCGGATCAACCAATTGCACCAATTTTTTGACTGATCCAACAGGCAACCGCCGCTTCTTGTGTTTTGAAAGTATCCACATTAATTTTAACCATAATGTCAATCTAGACCTTGTCTATAGTCAGGCATACCATCTTTTTAAAAGTGGATTTAGGTACTGGTTTGATGCTACTGAGCAGCTAGAATTGGAGAAGATGAATAGCTCCTTTACAGAAACCACCAAAGAAGAGGAGCTCTTTTTAACCTATTTTGATATAGTTAAGAGTGATAATATTGAAAAGTATAAAAAGCGATCAATGCCCCACTCATTAGCATCAAGTCAGGGAGGTCTGTTACGACTAACAGCCACTGAGATTGCCTCGCGTCTGATGGATAAAACAAGAATGAACATCACCTGCACCCCGGTTGAATTAGGTAAAATTCTAAATCGCATAGGAGCTATTGGAACAACTGCCAAGGGGCGACGTACCTACTTGGTTTACGAAAAGCTCTGGAATGAAGTCGATGAAAAGCAACGCCTTATTGAGGAGTGCGTTTAAAATAATGAACTTTAACAATACGCTGCAGGCATATAATGTGCATAACCCCATCGCTACCGCACGATTTCATCGTGTGGTACCTATCTAAACACCACACGATGGGAATCGTGCGGTAGCGGTGGAGGAGTGCGTTTAAAATAATGACCTTTAACAATACGCTGTAGGCGTATAATGTGCATAACCCCCAGATTTATCTGGGGGGGCTAGTCCCGAGTGTCACTACAACTC
>JAGPHP010000268.1 GCA_018055415.1 Breznakibacter sp.
CGATGAACTTGTTTTAGCCATTTTTTTATTACTCTCTTATTGTTAACTAAATATTAAATGTCTCATATAAAGGCAAAAATCAAAATATTGTTCGTATCACTCTCATTTTTCTTTCTTACTTTCGCTTGTTACGTTATCCTTATTTTGTATCTTTTACTCTATAATTTGTGCTGTGTATGACAAAAAAACCTTTCCGAGAGAAAGAATTGAGTTGGTTAGCATTTAATGAGCGTCTTTTACAAGAGGCTGATCGTAGCGATGTGCCTCTTATTGAACGACTAAAGTTTTTGGGGATTTATTCCAATAATTTGGATGAGTTTTTTAGAGTTAAGGTAGCCATCTTAAAACGATGGACTGTAAATAGTCCACTTCCTAATCGTGCCAATCTTTTGAAGGAGATACAGGAGATTGTGATGGTTCAGAGTGAACGTTTCTCTCAAATTTACGATCGTATCATCCATGATTTGGAAGCCGAGAATATCTTCATCTTAAATGAAACTCAACTTAACGAAGAGCAAGGTCGTTTTGTGAAGGCCTTTTATGAAAAATCGCTTCGTTCTAAATTGATGCCCATCATCCTCTCAAAGAAACGCGAACTGCCCGATTTACGAGATGCCATGATCTATTTGGCGGTTGAGCTGCGTACCAAAGGCGAAAAGGAGAAAGAGATAAAAGCGCTCATAGAACTCCCTACCGAAACGTTTTCGCGTTTTGTGGAGTTGCCTTCTGCTGAGGGTGCTCATTGCATAATGTTACTCGATGATTTGATTCGTTATGTGTTGCGTGACATTTTCTTCATGTTTACCTTCTATAATATTGAGGCTTATACCATCAAACTAACGCGCGATGCCGAGATTGATTTAGATGACGACATCACGCGCAGCTTTATGAAAAAGGTGGCGCTAGGACTCGAAAAGCGTAAAGAGGCCGATCCTGTTAGGTTTGTTTACGACAAGCGTCTTTCGGACGAATTCTTGAAGCTCTTTTTACATAAACTAGAGTTTCGTAAAGATGATGTGATTATTAAGGGGGGACGATATCATAATTTCAAAGATTTTATTGGATTTCCAAATATGGGGAAACCTCATTTGGTTTATCCACCACTACCACCAGTAGTTCATCCCGATTTTAAAAATCGCACCTCTATTTTTCCTGTTTTGCGAAAGAGGGATATTCTTTTGCATATCCCATACCACTCATTTATCCATTTTATAGATTTTTTACGAGAGGCTTCCATCGATCCTTATGTTAAAACCATCTCATTTACTATTTATCGCGTTGCTTCCGATTCAAGTGTTGTGAATGCCCTTATAAACGCCGCTCGTAACGGAAAGCAGGTGAATGTTATCATGGAATTGCAGGCACGTTTTGATGAGAGTGCCAATATTCAGTGGGCCGATAGACTTAGAGCTGAAGGGGTTAAAGTTATTTTTGGAGTTCCCGGATTAAAAGTGCATAGCAAGTTGTGTTTGGTTCAGCGCAAAGAGAATAAAATGCTTGTCTCTTACGCTGTTATTGGCACTGGAAACTTTAACGAAGATTCAGCCCGAGTTTTTAGCGATAATATGTTATTTACTACCCATTTAGGGATTACAAAAGAGGTCGGTGAGATATTTAATTTCTTTAGTAAAAACTATCAGCAACCAAAGTTTAAACATCTATGGGTGGCGCCTTTTGTACTTCGAAAGAACTTGCAAAAGCTTTTGGCTATTGAAATTAAGAATGCAAAAGCTGGTAAACCTGCCTATATCTATCTGAAAGTTAATAATTTGGTTGACGATGCATTGATTCAAAAACTATATCAAGCCCATGAAGCTGGAGTGGAGATTCGTTTAAATGTGAGAGGGATGTTTTGTCTCTTCCCTAAATTTAATCCAAAGCTCGAGGCTATTCAATCTATAGGTCTTATTGATAGATACTTAGAGCATTCTAGAATCTATATTGCTTGTAACAATAATGATCCACAAGTTTATATCTCTTCGGCCGATTGGATGGCGCGAAATCTCGATAATCGAGTAGAAGTTGCCTGTCCAATTTATAACGAGGAGTTAAAGCATGAACTTATTTCGTTTTTCGAAATACAGTGGCGCGATAATGTGGCAACGCGTATTTTAGATAACGAATTGACAAATTGTATGAGAGAGAGAGTTGAGAGTGAAGAAAAAATACGTTCTCAAACTCAATTTTACGAATTTCTTAAATCAAGAGCATTGTAAATCTGTAAATATTTAGTGTCATGGCTAAGATGAAGGCGTTAGTAAAGCAGTTCCCCCAAAAAGGGATCTGGCTTCAAGAGGTTGAAATTCCTCAAGTAGGTCCAAACGATGTGCTTATTAAGGTAAAGAAAATGGCTATTTGTGGCACCGATTTACATATTTATAAGTGGGATGCTTGGGCTCAATCGGCCATAGACACGCCTCTGGTTATTGGACACGAGTATGTTGGCGAAATTGTGGAGATGGGATACGAGGTGACGGGTTTAAATATTGGCGATCGGGTTACAGGCGAAGGGCATATTGCCTGTGGAAGATGCCGAAATTGTCGTCGTGGTCGCCAACATATTTGCGAAAGCACCAAGGGTATTGGAGTGAGTATCGATGGTTCGTTTGCCGAGTATGTTAAGGTTCCATCAACTAACGTGATGAAGATTAACAGCAAAATTCCCGACGAAATTGTGGCCATCATGGATCCGTTTGGAAACGCCACTCACACCACGCTTTCGTTTCCTATTATTGGCGAAGATGTGTTGGTAACTGGCTCGGGTTTAATTGGAAGCATGTGTATTGCCATAGCTCGTTTTGCCGGAGCGCGATATATTGTAGCCACCGAAACCAATCCGTTTAGAGCTGAGTTAGCCAAGAAAATGGGCGCCACACGAGTCGTAAATCCTATGAATGAGTCGCTTACCGATGT
>JAGPHP010000088.1 GCA_018055415.1 Breznakibacter sp.
CGCGCTTCACATCGAGTATATCTGCTAGTTATTAAACTCCTGGCCGTTTGAGCCTCTCTTTTGCTGCCAGAATTTACTTAGAGGAGATATTTGGGTAGATAAATCTGCGCCTCGGTATATTATTTCCCTAAATGTTTAATTAAACCAATAGCTCTTAAAGGAGGTTTCCTAGTTTCTAAATTTACTTACCTTAAATTTTCTTTATGGCCTCTTTAACCGTCATTCCCTCTTTAATGTTTTTGCTACTCGCCATTTGGTTGCAAACAGTGATAATGCCATTGTTGAGTATATCTTGCCCGTTAAAAATTTCGGCACTCATGCAGTCAACCGTACAAGCAAGGATTCCTGTATCACTTAATGATTCAAGACATTTTACTCCTGCTCTGTTTTTGCCAATTCCTGCATCGTTAAAAAATACCGCTTTAATACGATGTTTTTGTGCATAATGTCCTGCACTCAAACCGCCATGAGAACCACACACAACAATATCTCCGGCATTGTTCTCATTCAAGAAAGTGATGCTATCTGTTACCGTGATGTTTACTCCATCAATTTGAGTTTGAATCTGTTTTTTAAGATCCACCTTGCTACTAGTTGTTCCCTTATTTTCAGCAACTAAAGTGTCAAGTGTTTTCTCTTTTTGAGTTGATGACTGAAGGTTGACGTTTTTGATGACTTTTGCAACGGCTTCTTTCACAGTATCACCAATAACTATTCCTGCCTCTTTAGCCGGAGTATTCGTGTGACTTATAATTCCGCTCTCCCAAGTATCGCGGGCAACACCAATTTCAGCACTATAATGGTCAACAGCACAGGCCAAAATATTCTCGGCTTCATAATGAGAAAGGCCACTGATACCTGCCCGATTTTTGCCAATTCCTGCATTGTTGAGAAAAACAGCTTTAACATGAAAGCTTTTTAACTTTCGGGCAAATGCCCCATTATCACCACAATGCGATGCGCACACAAGAATAGGTGCTGTATTGTCAGCGTTTAAATCACCTAAACTATCTAGAAGTACTAATCCTTCAGGTAAATGCATGTTATTTCTCTTTTGGCTTAACTAAGTAATTTAAGTTCGTGGGGCTTGCTGTTAACTAGAGTTATTTAGTTTTCAGCAGATATAGATTAGGCTACGTTGTTTCTAATTTCTTGTCCGTATTTCAAGATTTCGCTGACTATCGGATTTGAGATTTCAAATTCAGATTTCCTAAATGGATGTGGTTCGATTCGACTATCTATTTTTCTGCGTAATCTCATTAAATCAACTTACATGTCAATTAGATTATTATAATCATCAAGGACCACAGCAATGTCAATATCGCTTTCGTCATGAAAGTTACCCTTCGCATATGAGCCGAATAGAATAACTCGACTATAAGTATATCGTTCGTTAATTGCCTGTGCATACAGATTGGCAATTTTTAAAGCTTCGCTTTTATTCATGTCCTTAGAGTATCAATTTTACTTATCCAATCTTTTTTGTATTCTGGGGTGCATAGCGAATTAAATTCCTTTTTGTAATCGTCATATCTTGCATTTAGGTTAAATGAAGTTATTTCATCTAACCAGTCTGCATATTCGTCAGAAAGTTCAATCTCGATAAGTTCAGCTATTCTGTATAAATTATGAGTAAATGGTGCATGTTTCCCATGTTTACTAACATATAATGCTTTCAGTAGTTTCTCTAATGATATGTGTCCCAGAAATAATGTCCAACCAAACGATTTAGATTCATAGAGGGACATCATTGTTAAGTAATCAGCATCTGATGTTTCAATCCAATGACTAACAACTTTCTCCGTGTCAATATTTGAGCTGTCTTGTTTCATCGTTTAATCTCTTATTAATTTCAAAGATACTGATTTCGATGAATATTTCCTCTGGTCTTCTTACAATGTGGCCTATCAATAAAATTGATGTTTCTTTGGTCAGAGAAGGCAAGTAAAGCCTGCCAAAAAGAGTTTATTGCCATGCAAAGACGCCAAGTGCCAAGAAATAAGTAGAAATAGTGACTCTCGAAAGGTTTGTTGAGAGTGATTTAATAAACTCAGATTTTGCGACTTTGCCTCTTTGCGTGACATGATTCTCATTGTGTGCACTTTTTAGATAGCTTCTTTGGGTGACACGAATTCAAAATCAGAGCATTATTATATCTTGATTAACAATTACTTTCTGCAGGCGATACTGCCACTAGTTGGGCTTGAGCAATAGAAACTCCCTTTTCGTATGCTTTTATGTTACCTTCTACAAACTTTTCAGGAACGCTTTCCTTCACAATTCGAATCATCTCATCATGCGAATAGCCTCTAAACTCAGCATAAAACCCAAGCATCACAATATTCATCATTTTGCTGATATCAAAATCGGAGCTTTTATTTGCATCAGGATCAACAATAAATGTTCTCTTTCCCGATCTCTTTATTATCTCAGTTTTAGATTCAGCCATATCATTTTCCAGTCTTGTGTTTACGCTAGAAGTGGTTAACTCAAAGGTGCTTGAGAAAACAACGCCATCCTCCTTCATGCAATGCAAATAGCGAAGTGTTTCCGTTTGTTCAAAAGATAGAAGGTAATCGACATCACCGGCTTTGATAAAGGGAGATAAAACAGGCGTTTTTGAATACCTAAAGTGACTCTCAACACCTCCACCTCGTTGACCTAATCCAATAACATCTGATATCTTTAATTCATAACCCAATTGCATGTAATACTTGCTTAAGAGGTTACTAAAAAGAAGAATTCCTTGTCCTCCTACACCGGCTATGATAATATTTTTTCCTGTATCTTGCATTTTTCTGATTTTATGGCTTCAAACTTACATGCTGTCGAACATAGTCCACAGCCCACACAAAGATCTTCGTTAATTACTATTTCTACCGACCCATCTTTTGCTTTTTTACTCTCTATAGCTAAACATCCAATATTAATACATTTTCTACATTTAGTGCATAGAGACTGATCTATTTGATAAGGGGTGTTTTTAGGCAGTTTAAATTTGGTAACACATGGTTTTTTTACAATGACCACTGAGTTTGCCTTTGCCTTTACCGCATTTAGAATTGATTTTTCTAACTCTTCAAATTCATATGCATCTACGGTTACAATGTCTTTTACCCCTATAGCTTCGCATACTTTAGCTATTTCCAGTTTGTTTTCAGGTTTATAATTAAATCCAAACTCACTAGATGCCACATTCTGACCACCAGTCATTGCCAAGCAGCTATTGTCAACTATAATTGTTGTTGATTGACTGTCGTTGAAAATCAAATTCATCAGACCATTGATGCCAGTTGCCCAAAAACCACCATCACCAATCATGGCCACAAAATTCTCTTTATGATCAGTTGCTACGTTGTAACCATGAGATAGAGCAATGCTCGACCCCATGCATTTTTGTAGCGAATAGGTTTCCATATGAGGGAAGCACCCTATGAGTCCACAAGTAACATCGGCAGCAGCCTTGATCTTGTGTTTTTTTAATACTTGTGATATGAAAAGGTGAGAGCATCCGGCACAACTTACTGGTAGTCTAAATGGAATGCCTTCTAAAATGGTTCTTTTGGGTGCATCTGGGATAAGTCTCTCCTCAATAACATCTGGCGTAAAACGCATCATATCAGGGAATTTTGGGAATAACGCTTTCCCAATTACCGAAATTCCCAAATCTTTGATATTCTTCTCCATAATATCATGACCGTCTTCAATGACGTAGAGTTTCTCTACGTGTTCGGATAATTGACGAATCAACTTTTCGGGAAGTGGCATAACAAGACCCAGCTTTAAGATCGATGCTTCAGGTAATACCTCTTTTACATAAAAGTAGGGAGTGCCTGCTGTAATTACCCCGATCTTTTTACCCTTTAACTCCAATTTGTTTATTTCAAACCCATTGCAATCCGAAGCTAAACGCCTCATATGTGCCGGAAAATCATTAAAACATTTGGTCAATTTTGGATGCTCGGAGCCTTTTGCATTTACCATCATGGTTGTCATGATAACCTTGCTAAAACTTACAGGGTATTTTACTCGACTTTTAGCCTCGTAGGTGTAATTTTTATCAATGATAACTCCACTGGTTGTCTTACAAATTACTGATGTAATTTTAAGTATAACTGGAGTACTATATTCTTCGCTAATCTCAAAAGCTTTAACCATCAGGTCTTTGGCCTCCTGACTATCACTTGGTTCAAAAACAGGAATATTAAACATATTACCATAATGACGAACATCATTATAGTCGTCACCCGCGATACGACCTACGTCATCGCCAACAACCAATACTAAGCCACCATTGATCTGACTGCCAGCAGCACCACCAAGAGCGTCGGCTGCTACATGCAAACCCACCGTCTTCATTATAGCCATACTCCTGTAGCCGGCAAATGAAGCTCCAATAGCCACTTCTAAACCCACCTTCTCGTTAGTAGACCATTCACAATAGATCTCTGGGTAATTCTGTTGGGTATAATCCATTACTTCAGTAGATGGTGTTCCCGGGAAACCCGAAGCAACTTTTACACCAGCTTCAAAAGCACCTCTAGCAACAGCTTCGTTACCATTCATCATTTTCATTGTGGTAGTCTTATAATCTGTCTTCATATTAAAAAATGACTCCTCTCATTGTTTATGTTTAAAATTTATGTTTTTTAACATGCGCCAAAAATAGAGAAATTATTCTTACCTTCAAATTTGGACAGCATCTTTCAACATAATGATTAAGATGAAGGCTCTTTTTTTTGTACTTTGTAAAGTAGAGGTTACAAAGAGAGGTTAAGGTGGACGAACTTTGCCTAGTTGGGCACAGTGACGGTGATGAAAAATAGCTGATTTTTTATTTGGAAAAATCCTAGAATACGGCACTGGTTGTCAGCAAACCCATGTTAGCGGCTAGGCCATTCTTCAATCCAAATATAATAATCTTTCAGTCTTAGTGCATAATTCAATTCGATAATTGTCTGTTATGCACCATTTATATACAAATGACTTCAAAGTCTAGATGCCAAAAATGGATAAATGAGGTGATAAACTAAAAATATGGAGTGATGTTTCAAAAATATGCGGTGATAGGTTGAAAATATGCCATGATAAGGTAAAAATATGCGGGGACGAAGTGAAAATATGGAGGGACAAACTAAAAATATAGAGGAACAGAGTAAAAATATGGCGAGACGAACCAAAAATATGGAGGAACAATTTGAAAAAACTAGAGAAGAACTAAGAAAAACAAAGCCCCGCAGAATGCGGGGCTTTGTTTTTCTTAGTTAAATGGTTGAATTAGTTTTTCTTTAATTCTCGATTTTACTTATCAATAGTTTATCAATTTTATTTCCGTCGATGTCAACGATTTCAATTATGAAATTGTTATATACTATTTTGTCACCAATATGAGGCAGTGTTTTTAAATTATCTATTACAAACCCAGCAACTGTTGAGTAATTAATTTGTTCGAAATCAACCGAAAAGTCGGTTATAATATCGGTTAGCGTCTCGATTGGGGCATCACCACTAACGAGGAGTGAATTATCATCACGGACAAATACATCAGGCTCATACAATTCACCTTCGTCGGGTATCTGCCCTACAATGTTTTCAATAATGTTATGAAGAGTAATTAAGCCTGCTAATCCACCATATTCATTAATAACACAACAGAAACGTGTTGTGTGTTGCCTTAATAGTGCTAATACTTTTTGGGCATCCATGCTCTCGGGAACAAGTAGCGGTTCTGAGATTAGCTCTTGGATAGAAGAGTTATTGGCTGTTGATATTTTTTTAAAATAGTCACTGATTTGTAATATGCCTACAACATTGTCGAGGTTACCGTTGCAACAAATGATTTTGCTATGTTCGGAATTGTATAATGTGTTTTTGATTTGTTCGACTGGTCGGTTGATGTCGATCCATTCAATTTCGGTGCGGTGCGTCATAATGTGTTTGGCCTTCTTATCGGCAAAGTAGAAAATCTTTTCATGAATGGTATTTTGCTCTTTTTCAATAACTCCCTCGAATGAAGCAAGTTTAATAATCTGACGTAATTCGGCTTCGGTCATTTGTTCTGATTGTTTTTTAATCCCGAGCATTTTGTTTACAAATAGGGTTGATAAGGATAAGAGGCGCACAAAGGGATAGAATGCAGCGCTAAAGTAGTAGATGGTTGGAGCGATGGCAATGGCAATTCTATCGGGATTGCTTAAAGCGATAGTTTTAGGAACTAATTCACCGATAACTATTGAAAAGTATGTTATTACGAGCACTGTTAATACTAGTGCAATATCACTTGAATACTGAGTAAGTGGTTCGAATTGTTGAATAAATGGGGTTACGTCGTCGGCAATATTCATACCTCCATATACACCAGTAACGATCCCGATGAGTGTAATGCCTACTTGGATTGCAGAAAGAAAGTTTTCGGAATTATTGAGCAGTTTGAGTGCTTTTTTTGCTTCCTTATTTCCATGTGCTTTTTTATGCTCAAGAATTGCTCGTTTGCTTGATACTAAGGCAATTTCAGATAGTGCAAAAAAACCATTGATTAAGATTAAGATAATTAATACGAATATCTCCATTTTTATTTGATACTGTGAAATGACGGATGTTTACCCGCAAAGCTAATAAATAGTTGATGAAATAAATAAATTAGCTTTGCGGGTTGATTCTTATAGGTGGTTTTAGTTTGGTAACTAAAACAATTCCTTGGCTGAATCTTTAAAAGTTATTGGACAATAGTTATTCGTGTAATCGGTGTAATTAAGTATTGCAGTTACTTTGCTGTTTTCATGTTTTTAAAAGCCTTGCCAACCAAGGTAACAATGGCGGGCATTATTGAGAGCAAGGTAATAACCCCAATGGTAAGAATGAAATTATCTTTGACGAATGGCATATTACCAAAAAAATAGCCCAGAAGAGAAAACGATACTACCCATAATATGTTTCCCACAATGCTATTCATAACGAATTTGTGGTAATCCATTTCACCAATACCAGCAACAAAGGGTGCAAATGTTCTTATAATTGGTACAAAACGTGCGAAGATAAGTGTAACAGTACCATATTTTTCGTAAAAGAGGTGAGTTCTGTCGATGTAGTCACGTTTGATAAGAACAAAATTTCTTTTGTATAATTTGTGACCAATAGACCTTCCAATGAAGAAGTTTGTGTTGTCACCTAGGAAAGAGGCTACAAGGAGAAGCATAATGACAGTTACAATATTTAACGGATTTCCATCTATAGCGGCAATGGTTCCGACCGCAAATAGAAGAGTGTCGCCAGGTAAAAAAGGCATTATAACGAGTCCTGTTTCGCAGAAGAAAATAATGAACAATATTATGTATGTTAATTGTTGGTATTCGGTAACAATTTGCGCTAGATTTTTGTCGAGATGTAGGATGTAATCGCCAATAGATATTAAAGACTCAGTCATATTTAGTAATAAAATATTTAGTATAAAAAATGGACTAATGTTAATAGTGAAACTAGCCGTAAAGCTACAGCTTGGTATAATCACAAGGGGAATGATGTCAAAGTACTAAAATTGATGATTTTGCGCTTTGAGATTATTTAGTTTTTGGGGGTTGCCACACCTGATTAGTGAGCTCATAAACCAATAGAAAGGAGGATATTGGTAGAATGTATTTTATTGTATAATTACTAATTAATAGAGGCTTTTCGATGTTGGCATCTTCATTACTAATGTCTTCAAAAAACTCTTTGGAATTTTCTGCTTCGCATTCAATGGTGGTTGCGATATTAATTCCATCAGAAACATAGTAAGTAAAATCGAGTGTTAACAACAGCAAGAGTGTTGTTAAAAATTTAGTTGTCACCGATAATTTAAATGTAGGAGAGAAAATTTTCATTGATGCGAATCTACTACATTTTAACGACAACTTTGAGTATTTGTTTTGTCAAATCTTTGTTTTTATGGGATGCGTTGGAGCTCTCGGTCATCTTCCTTGGCTTGGCGCTAACGGGTACGTATATGAAACGTTTGGCATTTCGAAGCACTTTCCTGTCAAGCTAAAACTACGTTTGATACGGGCTGAAACGTTCAATAACGCACTGACTGCCAAATGTTTTATATACGATGTTAGCGGTTCGGGCTTTTTACTCGTCATACTCAATTGCTTTGTTTATGATGTCAATTAGTGGTTTTGAGGTTTTAAATCTGTCCAAGATTGTCACAACGCAGTCTTTACTTGTTAGAGTTTTGTCGCTTATGATTTCCTTAGTGCAAAACCCTTTCATTTTCAAAAGTTCACTTGCTGGATTTGTCTCATAATAGCCGTTTGGCATTTTTTTTAGTTTACCTACACCTTGTATTCCATTTGGAAAGGTCGTTTGAAACTTTGGTGATGTTATAATTTTATTAATGTCGTAAAATGAATAGTCTATTTCTTGACGTATTTTTTTTAGAAGTTCAGGTGTTGTCTGCCAAATTCCGCCACCTAAAAAATTAGCACCTGGCTCGATTTGAATATAATAACCTGCAGTGTTACCGTGAAAACCATTTTTGTTAAATACAATTAGAATATAGTTTTTGTATGGTGTCTTGTCTTTTGAAAATCGCAAATCTCTGTTTACTCTTGTCAAACACTTTTTTGGGTCTAAATTGGCTTGTGAAATAGATAGGTCAAATTGCGATAATCCTGTCAAAAGGTTTTCTGTCAATTCTAAAATGTCAGTTTTGTAATGCTCATATAAATCTCGGTTTTGTTCAAACCAATCTTTTGAGTTATTCTTTTTCAGTTTTGAAAGAAAATCAAGTGAAGTCTGTTTAATCATTGCTTCTGTTTAATTGGTCAATAAATTTCAAAATCACTTTAATTTGTTTGTCTTCAGATTTTGTAGAGGCAATTTTCCCAATAATTTCTTTTTGTTCTTCGTCAGTCAATTTTTTAAAGGCTTTCAGAACTCCTGATTCCTTAAATGTTTCCAAAATTTCTTTTTCTGTAATTTGTTCTTTTGAAGTGAGTAAGTAAAGTGTCACCCTAACCTTGTCACCACCACTTTTATTAATTGCTTTTCTGATTTTTTCGTTGATGGAAATTAGTTTGTCTTCGTCACCTAGTTTTGCGAGATTGATACTTTCAATCTTATAGTTGTCAATAGTGCCTGCAACTTTCATTGAACCCCATTTTCCAACTATGTGTTTGGTGTTCGGAATTTGAATATGATAAGTCCACGCACCCTTGCCGTGTTCATATTTTAATTCTAATACCTCGTCTTTTACTAAGTATTCCATTTTGTTTCGGGTTATCTTTTAGCCTTACCGCCAACGAGTGAGGCTATGAGCACTGGCGGATTTTTTGCACGCCGTTTGCACGAAGTACCACACTACAAAAATACGAAAAAGTTTGATACGAGAACTTAATCCGCCATTGCATATAGCCTGTGTTAGCAG
>JAGPHP010000269.1 GCA_018055415.1 Breznakibacter sp.
ACATTATGGTGTGTTTATTATCAAAAGCCAAAAATGGCTCTACAGAATCTTTCCCCATATAAGGCGCTACCGTTACACTATCAAAGTTCAAATCCTCAAAAAAGGCCTTGGCATACATCGAAGACGTATTCCCAATATCGCCACGTTTTGCATCCGCAATCGTAAAGAGTTCAGGATAATTGGCATTGATGTATTCTATGGTTCTTTGCAACGACTGCCAACCTTTTATGCCATACGCTTCAAAAAAAGCCGTATTGGGTTTGTAGGCCACACATAAATCGTGCGTCGCATCGATAATGGCTTTATTGAATTCGAAGATTGGATCTTCCGTTGCTAATAAATGAGATGGTATTTTATTCAAGTCAACATCTAAGCCTACGCATAGAAAAGACTTTTTCAATTGGATTTGTTCTAGTAGTTGTTGTGTTGTCATTTCTATTGCTAATTTATCCTCTTTTCTAAGAAGTGTATTTGTTTAAATGGTGTGCAAAAATAAAAAAAGCCATTCAATTAAGAATGGCTTTCTTCAGAATTAAAAAAAATTATAATTTACCTTCATTGATAGTTCCTACATGTATCACTTCAGTTCTTCTATTTTGAGCTCTCCCTTTAGCCGTTTTATTACTAGCTACTGGTTTAGTATCACCAAATCCTTTAAATGTTAAATTATCTGGATTTATTCCTTTAGCAACCAAAGCATCCATCACCACTTTAGCTCTTGCTTCTGAGAGTTTTTGATTTGCAATTGGATTTCCTACACTATCGGTATGACCTTCAATTGAGAATTTCGCATTAGGATAATTTTTGATTATTTCCTTAATAGCATCCAATCTCCCGTCGGTTTCTCCATTATCACTAGTTTGTAAGATTGCCTTTCCTGTAACAAAAAATACAGCACTAGCTTGAACTTTTAATTCTTTCAATACTTCTTTGGTAACTTCTGGACAGCCTTTATTACTTGCTGGACCAGAAATCGTTGGACAGGCATCTTCTTTATCTACAATTCCATCTTTATCAGCATCATATAGTGGGCAACCTCCATTGTCAACCAATCCTTTTTCGTTTGGACATGTATCATCTTTATCAAGAACACTATCCCCATCTGTATCTGGCCAAGGACAACCTTTGTTTTCAACAGGACCAGCAACCGTAGGACACCCATCAACATTATCCAAAAGAGTATCTTTATCGGCATCGCCCCAAGGACAACCATTGTTTTCTGTCGGCCCCGCTACAGTAACGCATTTATCATCTTTATCTACCACTGAATCGCCATCTGTATCAGGCCATGGACAACCATTATTTTCGACAGGACCAGCAACCTTAGGACAAGCATCAAATTTATCCAAAACTCCATCTTCATCAGTGTCTTTAAACTTCTTTTGGTAAACTGGATATTTAACACCTACATAAATATCAGCGCCTTTTGAATTACTAGACACTAAATTTGTTAATACAGAACTCGATCCGATAAAAAGAGGTCCAAATCTCAAAGAAGATCCTACTTGAGTCCCTGTATATTCCATATAGCTAACAGGAATTGCATAAGTAAACCATCTTGTTTCAAAACGTGGCGTTAGCGTTACGGCATTGGCAATACTATTTTTATTAACGGCATTTTTATTTACTAAACTAAAATCACTGTTTAAGTTCAAATAAAACTTATGGTGTATGTTCCAGTCCACATTAGCATGCAAAGCTGTTGGCAAACTTGTTTTAATCCCTCTTTTTGTAGCAACTTTGGTATAATTATCGTTAAAAAACTCATATACATCGCCGATATTATCCACTGTTTCTTGTGTCACTACGCCTGTTACATCATAAGTATCTTGCTTGGCATTTGAATAATTAATTGATCCAATATCTGTTACAGATACTCCAAAACGCAACTTATACTTGTTCAAATTCTTAAAGTTATTATCTACAGGCTTTGCGTTATTCAAGTCATATTCTTCATGATCAGGTCTCCATTCATATTGAAAGCCTAAATCAAAACCTAATCCACTAGAATTGGCATCAAATTCAATATCTGAATTATTTTCAAAATCTTGACTTCCTCCTATCGTTACGAGACCTTTTGAAGTCAAAAGACTCAAATTAGGATTCGCATTATTTTTAATAAATGCTGCTGATAAATCTTTAGTATTAGCATAACCGTTTACACCACCTTGCAAATATTTTATCGTAAAACCAGCTTTTAGAAAGTTTTGATTTTTATTTAAAATAACTGCGGCATAAGATATCCCAACTTCACCCCAAGAATTTGAAAGGGTATTTAAATTCCCAACAGAATAAGCAAAATCATTCGAAGAGTCAAGTCCGTCCTTCACTTCGTCAATTAAATTACCATTTGCATTAACCACATTGGTTATGGTTCTTGCTCTTGTAAATATTGCTATAGAATGCTTTGGAGCAATATTAAACATAAACGATGGACCTAAAAAATCAACATTTACAACTGCATTGTTATTTGATGTAGGAGTAAATTTTGATTGAAGGTCAAAATCGTAGTCTTTTTTAAAAATGTCAATAAACTTTACACCATATAAATCATTAGCAACCGTAGCACTGATAGAAAACAAATTAATATCTGTTTTAAAACGAGAGTCAACAATAGAGGCTGGATTGTAAAGTACCCCTTGAATTCCTGCATAGTTATCTGAAGTATAGCCCACATAAGACTGAGCATTCGCAGACATTGCAACTATCATGAACATGAAAAATAGTATAGTTTTTTTCATTGAAATAAAATGGTTAAATAGTTATTAAGATTTAAATTATTACTAACATTTAAATATAAAAATCATGAACAAGTTTACAGTAAAAGACGGAACAGAAATTTATTTCAAAGATTTAGGAACCGGACAACCCATTTTCTTTCACCACGGTTGGCCATTA
>JAGPHP010000270.1 GCA_018055415.1 Breznakibacter sp.
CCCAAAATAACATCTGGATAGGCACCATTAACGGCGCCTTTAAAATGGACACTAAACTCATAACACACAGCACCTTAGAGCCACTTACCCACATTGTTAAAATGAAAGTAAATCTTGAAGATGTTGCGATGAATAGAGGAATGAGTCTAAGATACAATCACAACAACATCATTTTTGAGATCTCAAGCATCTGTTTGGCTAATCCTGATGCCGTTAAATATAAGGTATTGCTTGAAGGTGCAGATAAAGACTGGCGTTTTGTAACCGAAACCACACTTAACTACCCCGCCCTAGCACCTAACACATACATTTTTAATGTCTTAGCTCAAAACAGTGATGGTGTTTGGAATCGTGAACCCATAAAATATAGCTTCACAATAAACCCTCCTTTTTATAAAACATGGTGGTTTATACTTATAATCACCATATTAGGCGGATTTGGAATTTTACTTTATATCAAGATAAGGGTAAAAAATCTGAAAGAGCAAAACCGAATTCTGGAGGAGCGTGTTGAAGAACGAACAGCCACCGTAGTAGCACAAAAAGAGGAGTTAGCCGAGAAGAACAAAGATATTACCGACAGTATTCAATATGCAAAACGAATACAGTTTGCGGTTTTACCAGACGAGATTCCATTTAAAGAGACCTTTGTGTTATTGAAGCCTAAAGATATTGTAAGCGGTGATTTTTACTGGATTCACGAGCATAACGAACTAGAGTTTATTGCCGCTGTTGATTGTACGGGTCATGGTGTTCCTGGGGCATTTATGTCTATTATTGGCATCAATATGTTTAATAAAATCATCAAAGAGAATCATATCTATCAGCCATCCAAAGTGCTTGATGCGCTTAACCGAGAACTCCTACTAAGTCTGCCAAGCCAAGAGGGTGAGGTTATTCAAGATGGTATGGATCTCTCAATTATCTGCTACAATAGGAACACCCGCGAGCTTCAATATGCGGGAGCCTTTAATCCGCTATACGTTATCAAAGACGGTGATATAGAAGAGATTAAGGCCGACCGCTTTTCGATTGGGCGAACCTCGCTAGAGATGGAGAGTCATTTTACCAACCACACCCTCAAAATGGAGCAAGGCGACTGCATCTACCTTTTTTCAGATGGCTATGCCGATCAGTTTGGAGGAGATGAGGGTAAGAAATTCAAATACAAAACACTAAAAGATCTGCTCATCACCATCCATAAAGAACCTATGCTCGTGCAAAAAGAGATTTTAGACACCACCATCGAAAAATGGAGAGGCGAGTTGGAACAGGTTGATGATATATTAATGGTGGGAAGACGATTTTAATAGTTAACGTGTGTTCGATATAAGAATACAAATACACACATCATTGTTCCATCGGAACAACCGTTAATAGCCGTGGACGTAAGTCCACGGTACAAGTTGATCTACACCCTCATCGATCCATAGGATCGACCAATTGTGAATTTATTGGGCATAATTTTAAAATTGGTCGATCCTATGGATCGAAATAATAAGAATATCAATTTCCGTGGGTTTACACCCACGGCTAGAAACGGACGATCCGAAGGATCGAAATAAATGAGTGATTATCAAACTTTAAGTCATCTTAAAACTCAACATTTAATTCTTAGATCGAACTCACGTTAATTAACGTGTGTTCGATCTAAGAATACACGTTCCTTCGAATCCTTTTTAGACAGTATATTAAATGAGGCTGTCCAAAAAGTGCCGAATAAATAAAATTTTGTCTCGCGATCAAAGATCAGCGGAACTAAAGACGCAAGGGCGCAAAGTGCTTAAGGCGCCAATTTATTGACGATCAAGATATTGAATCCACTTTGTTTTACATGTCATCTTTGCGTCTTTGCGAGAAAATAAGCCTTTTTAGACAGCCCCATTTAACCCATCTGGTTATTTCCTGTAGAGACGTTTATGGCGTCTCAAAATAAATGAAAGATATTATTCCTTACCTCTAACTATCGCTACTTAATCCAATCAACATTAATCGTAAAGGCGTCAATGTTTTTAGAGATAGAATTAGCCACTTCACGATCAGAATTTATAATTGATTTTTTAAGTGGTGCCAAATTTTGAAGATATAATCCACACACATCTTCAACCGCACTTCGCAACAGCTTTTCGCGTAAATCGCCTAATGGATAGATCATTTTATCTTTATCCTCCACCGTATAATCTGGAGTAAAGCCAAAGGTATAATCAGACTCCATCTGCTTATTAAAAATCTTCACAATAATAGGTTGTAATCCCCACTCTATCTTTCCATCTGGATCACTAATGGTAATGGATCCCACGTTCTTGCCATAGGTGGTTGTGCCCACCAACACCACATCCATATAAGGACGCAATCCATTTATAATAAGCTCACTAGCAGATGCTGTCCAGCCACTTGTTATTACAATTAATCGAGAGAGCTTTGTACTCACATTATTGGGCTCGTCAATAAATCGAAGTGTAAAACTATCTGATTGATTTTCATCATTAAGGTACTTCGTAACTGCATCATTATAGTCATGATAAGCGAAAACATCGCTTGAGGTAGCATTCTTAACAATTAAGCTGGCTAATTTAGCAGCAGAGAGTTCACTTCCACCCGTATTAAATCTAAAATCAAGTATCAACTCATCGATGCCACTCGCTTTAAAACTTCCAAAGATATCGTTTATCTGATTATCATAAATATCCGAACCATCACCAGGATCTTTGATGAAATTTTTGTAGGCAAAATATCCAATTTTATGATTGTCAATGGAATATATAGTATCAAGAATAATAGGGCTTTCGGCAAACTGCTTAAGAGTCACCGTTATATCACGCTGATGAATATAATTCTCATCCACAATTCCTAATTTCATAACCGTACTTTCGCCAAACAGAAGAGCCGAGTA
>JAGPHP010000089.1 GCA_018055415.1 Breznakibacter sp.
TTGGAGGCGGGCGCCACCTTTTATATGCATAGAGGTTCGCGCGTAATTGTTGACGGAACTCTGATAGCAAACGGTGAATTTGAAAAGCCAATTTTATTTGTGGGCGATCGTCTTGAAGATTGGTATAAAGATGCGGTGGGGGCTTGGGGAGATATCTATTTGTCGCCAAAGAGCGTGAATAGTAGCTTAAATTATGTTACCATTAAAAACGGTGATAATGGTCTTTTGTGCGATTCGGTTGGTTTGGTGGGCGATACGCTTAATCTCTCGAATTTGCGCATTGAGCATATTCAAAATACGGGTTTGCTGTTGCAAAACTCTGTTGCAAAGGTTAAAAATTCACTCTTTGGCAACTGTTCAAAAAATTCTGTTGCCCTCTATTTTGGTGGTAGTTATATATTTACACATTGTACCATTAGTAACTCAGGCAATGGAAATACAACCAGAAGTGGATCTGCGCTTTATGTGACAGATTTTTATAAGAACGATGAAGGGGTAACGGTTACAAATCCATTGAAAGAGGCGTGGTTTCGTAATACTATTATTACTGGTAGCTACTCAACCGAGATTGATTTAGATTTTTCGGAAGCTACAGCTTCAACAGCCTCTTATCTATTCCAAAATTGCTATTTGTCGCTTTCCAAATCGTTTGATACTACCAATGAGCAGCACTATATTTCTATTGTGCAAAGTGGAGATTTGAAGTTGTTGAGTAAAGATAATTTTAATTATCACATCGATTCAACCTCTGTGGCACGCGATGCCGGCGATATCGTTTTTGGCAATGAAGTGCCTTTAGATTTTGACAAAGTCTCTAGAGTAATCGACAATAAGCCCGATTTGGGTATGTACGAATATGTTAAGAGTGAAAAGAAGTAACTTTATTCTTGCTGTTTTTCTTCTCTGTTGCCTTCCATTTTTGTCTATTGCGCAAACAGATGGCAAAGATTCAAGAGCTGTCCTTTTTTACAATGTTGAGAATCTTTTTGATATTTATAATGACTCGTTAATAAATGACGAAGATTTTACGCCAGATGGTGCTTTGCATTGGACTTCACGGCGCTATTATCAGAAGATAAATTCTATCACAAAGGTAATTCTAGATGCCAACGGTTGGAATAGTCCTTTTATAATTGGCTTGTGCGAAATTGAGAATCAAAAGGTTCTTAATGATCTTCTTTTTGTGGGAGGGTTGAAAAATTTACACTACAAAATCGTTCATTACGATAGTCCCGATGCGCGCGGTATTGATGTGGCATTGCTCTATAATTCGCACCTATTTAAGGTTATAGAGAGTTATCCTATTCCTGTTTGTTCAGAAGATTTAAATCTCAAGTCGCGCGATATTCTTTATGTTAGAGGGGTAGCAGATAATAACGATACACTCCATTTATTTGTTAACCATTTCCCTTCGCGAAGGGGTGGGGTTGAAGCGAGTGTTTCGAGGCGGCTTTGGGCATCGCAACAACTTCGGGTTCATATTGATTCGATATTAGCTCTTGAGAAAGAGGCTAAAATTCTGGCTATGGGCGATTTTAATGATACCCCTGCTGATAGCTCTATTTTAGCACTTTTGGGAAATCCAAAAATTACCACAAATTCCTTAATTCCTTTAGCTAAACCCTTATATGAATCGGGCATTGGCAGTCATAAATTTGATGGAGAGTGGAGTTTAATTGATCAGATGTTTATCACGAAGAGTTATCTGGATGGTATTGAGCCCGATGCGCTTGAAAGTGTAAACGGATTTACAACCGTAAAACTCCCCTATTTAACCATTGAAGATGAGACGAACTTTGGAGTAAAGCCCTCTCGAACCTATCAAGGTCCGAGATATCTGGGCGGATATAGTGATCACCTGCCTGTGATTTTTAGATATTTTAGAAAGTGAGGGGATGTTATTTGAAGAAATGGGTCTCATGTGATTTGAAAAATCACTAAATTTGTACCAATTGTGTACCATTTTAAATCTACCTATATGTTAATAATTAGTAGTCGTGAGTTTCGTGATCATCAAAAGAAATATTTTGAGTTGGCTGAAAAAGAGCAGGTCATCGTGCAACGATCAAGAAATAAGGCGTATGCAATAACTCCAATCAGCGAAAGTGATAGATATTTTTCGAATCCTGAGGTTTTGAACCATTTAAGAGAGTCTATGGCACAAGCCGATAATAAAGAGTATGGCTTAATTCTAGATTCAGCAAAAGATATTGATAAATATCTAGGTATATGATTTATAAAATTGCCTTTACTAAGAAAGCAGTTGAAGATTTGGAGTTTCATAAAAAAGTTGGAGATAAAGCGGTTCTTAAAAAAATATCCAATCTGATTAAGGAGTTAGAGGTGCATCCCAAGACCGGAATAGGTAAGCCTGAACAGCTTAAACATAATTTCTCTGGACAATGGTCGAGAGAAATAACCAATAAGCATAGAATGGTTTATCGAATTTTGGAAACTGAAGTCATTGTTGAAGTGCTGCAAGCCAAAGATCACTACAACGACAAGTGAGATTACGATTCCTGCATCTGCCTCACCCACTCAAACGCCGCCACAGCCGTTGCCTGCGATACATTCATGCTCTGCACTTTTCCCGATAAAGGAATATATACTACTCCTTGACATTGTTCTAAAATGGAGATTGGTAATCCATCATTTTCGGAACCCACAAGAAGAACCATTTTTGATGGCAAATTTGTTTTGTAGATATTAGTTGCATTGGTAAATGTCTCTAAAGCAAATGTTTGGTAATCTGTTGGAACAAAGTCAAACGGATTTTCACTATCTACAATTTGCCAATCTATCATTTCAGTCGATCTTCCACCTACTCGTTTGATTTTATGCTCTTTATAGAGTTTTCCTGGATTTAAGAATATTACTTTTGAGCAGTTGATGTTTCCAGCTAATCGGATGATAGAGCCAATATTTTCGGGCGTTTGAAGCTTGTAAGCGATGATGATGAGATCGCCATTTGATTTAGTGCATTCAATTTGTTTGAAAAATGCTGTAGAATTTGTGGTTAACATCTACTCTCGCTCCTCCGAAATTTGAGTTAAACCCATCGCTTTACCTGAAGCAACCATCAAATCATAGGCTTCGTCAAAGGAGTTCTGAATTTTTCCATCGAGGATCGCATCTTTTATAATCTCCTTAATTTCACCAATTTGACGGCATGGTTGAAGCCCAAACGTTTTCATTATCAACTCACCCGAAACAGGTGGTTGAAAATTGCGGACTCTATCTTTCTCCTCAATTTCGCGCAACTTGCGACGAACGATTTTGAAATTTCTAAGGTAACGCTGAACTTTATCGTCGTCTTTTGAGGTGATATCGGCCTCACATAGTGTCATTAAGTCGTCGATATTATCTCCCGCATCAAATAGTAGGCGTCGCACGGCTGCATCCGAAACCTCATCTTCCGACAATACAATAGGGCGCATGTGCAACGATACCAAGTTTTGTACAAATTTCATCTTCTCATTTTGAGGCAGTTTCATGCGTTTGAAAATATCGGCCACCATGCGTTCGCCTAGGTGATTGTGCCCATGAAATGTCCAGCCAAGTTTTGGGTCAAATCGTTTGGTTCGTGGTTTTCCAATATCGTGTAAGATGGCGCTCCAGCGCACCCAAAGGTCGTCGGATGTTTTGCAGATATTATCAAGTACAGCAAGTGTGTGGTAGAAATTATCTTTATGACGGATTCCATTAACCGCATCAACCCCTTTTAGTGCTTGCATCTCAGGGAAGATGATTGCTAATAAGCCCGATTTTTCAAGTAGTTTAAACCCTATGGAAGGTTTTGGCGAGAGAATGATTTTGTTAATCTCTTCGGCAATTCGCTCTTTGGTAATTATTTTAATGCGTTCGTGATTGCGTTCTATCCCTTTAAAAGTCTCTTCGTCGATATGAAAACCCAGTTGTGAGGCAAACCTAATGGCACGCATCATTCTAAGAGGATCATCAGAGAAAGTGATGTCAGGATCTGTAGGCGTTATAATTAGCTGTTCTTCGAGATGCTTTACTCCGCCAAAAGGGTCGAGTATTTCGCCCCAACTCTCTTTATTTAAACCAATTGCTAAGGCATTAATTGTGAAATCGCGTCTATTTTGGTCGTCTGACAAATTGCCAGTCTCCACGATAGGGTTTCGGCTTTCGGGGGTATAGGATTCTTTTCGAGCACCCACAAACTCCACTTCAAGATCGCGATAGCGTAACATCGCAGTTCCATAGGTCTTGAAAATCGATATTTTGTTAGACTTCAATCGTGCAGCCACTCTTTCTGCAAGCGTTATTCCATCTCCAATAACCACAATGTCGATATCTTTTGATGGTCTATGCAGAAACAAATCTCTAACATAACCGCCAATTACATAAGCTTTTACATCCATCTCATCGGCAACAGCTCCTACCACCTTAAAAACTGGATGGTCAATATATGATTTCATGGAAATATCCATCGTTTACCTCATTTTTGTGCAAATCTACAACATATTTATAAAATAGATTGTTCTAGGTTATGTAAAATAAAATATTGGCACACAAATTGATATAAACAAATCTAAATATTTAGATGTATTAAATAAATTATTATCTTTGCATCATTAACTAGAGTATTAATAAATTAAAAATAGAGTAATGGTACAGTATTTAACTGCAGAAACTTTCAAAGCAAAAGTTTTTAACTACGAGAAAAACCAACAATGGGTATTTGAGGGCGAGCGTCCTTGTATGATTGATTTTTATGCCGATTGGTGCGGTCCTTGCAAGATGGTTGCGCCGGTTTTAGAGGAGTTGGCAAAGGAGTATGATGGCAAAGTGGATATCTATAAAGTGGATACCGAGGTTGAAAGAGAGCTAGCGTCGGTATTTGGAATTCAAAGCATCCCATCGCTACTTTTTGTTCCAAAAAATGGTCAGCCACAAATGGCGCAAGGAGCTCTTCCAAAAGCAACTTTTGTAAAAGCTATCAATGATGTATTGTTGGTTAGCTAATTGTTGCTACTTTTACTTTTAAAGAAAAACGTTATGAAGAGATTTAATCTGTTTGCCATTTTGGCACTATTGTTTTTGTCTGTTGGCGCTTGCGCGCAAACAACGCCAAAGAGTACGACTGCTGCATCGGGTTTAACTCCTAAGGGAACCGAAGTCGTACAGCTTGATAAAGAGTCGTTTAAGAAACTTGTTTTCGATTTTGAGACTCTTAAGGAGTGGAAATATAGTGGCACTATGCCTGCTATACTTGATTTTTATGCCGATTGGTGTGGCCCATGCCGCATGTTAGCCCCTCATTTGGAGGAGTTGCAAGCAAAATATAAGGGAAAACTTCAAGTGTATAAAATTAACACCGATAAGCAAAAGGAGCTAGCTGCAGCCTTTGGAATCTCAAGTTTACCGACCATTGTATTTGTTCCAATGACAGGCCAACCACAAGCCGCTATGGGTTATCGTCCATTAGCCGATTTGGAGGCAGAAGTTAAGAATGTTTTAAAAGTAAGTAACTAAAATCATAGATTGATATCTATATTAAAGGTTGTCTATTCACTTAGACAACCTTTTTTGATTTATATAACTTAATTTTATTTTTTTGACAATAAAAAAACTCTATTTTCGTCTCATTGTTATAGTAATAAAAAAAGAACATCTATGGATATACTTAAATTAGGGCTCACCGATAGTGAAGTTGCCACAAGTAGGGCAACTCATGGCGAAAACCTTATTACACCTCCTCCTTCTACGCCTTGGTGGAAACTGTTTTTGGAGAAGTTTAATGATCCCATCATTCGAATTTTAATGATTGCGGCCGCTGTATCTATTGCAGTGGGTATTGTAGAGGGTCATTATTACGAAGGAATTGGTATTGTGATGGCTATTTTATTAGCCACTGGGTTATCGTTCTTTAATGAGTTTAAAGCTGGTAAAGAGTTTGAACTACTAAATAAAGTAGGTGACGAGAATCCCGTTAAGGTTGTACGAAATGGTAAATATCAGTCAATTCCAAAGCGCGATGTTGTAGTGGGTGATATTGTGGTTTTAGATACAGGTGAAGAGGTTCCTGCAGATGGAAATGTTATTCAGGCTGTAGCTTTTGATGTTGACGAATCTAAATTGACGGGGGAGTCTATCCCCGCAAAAAAGGGGCCAGAAGGAACTCGCGAAGGGGTGCATGAAAATGCTTATCCATACTATCGTGTTCTTTCGGGAACCAATGTTGTTGCTGGAAATGGTGTTGTGCAAATAACGGCCGTAGGTGATCATACCGATGTGGCAAAAACCATTAGAGCTGCTACTGAGGAGGTTGAAGATAAAACTCCGTTAACCAAACAGCTAGAGCACTTGAGTAAGGTTATTGGAGTTGGTGGTTTTTCGTTTGCCTTTTTTACCTTTTTATCATTAAATGGACTAGCTATAGCGCGCGGTGAGTTAGCACTCGATCCAAAACAGTGGAATTTTGTTGTATTAGCGTTCATAAGTTTAGCTCTTCTAATTAGGCCAGTGTGGAAGCCAATTGTTGAAGACTTTAAGTCTCTTGTATTGAAGCGAGAGATTAAGGAGGTTGAGGTAAGCTGGTTGAAATGGAGCATCATAGGGTTTACCTTCTTTGTGATATCGATGGCATTAGCAGCCTATGCTGGATTTTTAGATCCTCATTTTGGCAATTGGATCACTTTAGTAGCTGCTAAGCAATTACTAAACTACTTTATGGTTGCAGTTACCATTATTGTGGTGGCCGTGCCAGAGGGTTTACCAATGAGTGTAACCCTTAGTTTAGCTTATAGTATGCGCAAAATGACTGCTTCGAACAACTTAGTTCGTAAAATGCATGCTTGCGAAACGATTGGTGCAGCGACTGTTATTTGTACCGACAAAACAGGTACACTTACCATGAATATGATGCGAGTGTTTGATACTCGTTTTGTAGAGACAGATCAGACCATTATAAATGAGGCCACTTGCGTTAATTCAACGGCAAATTTAGAGGAGAAAGATGGCGAAAAGGTAACTCTAGGAAATCCTACCGAAGGGTCAATCCTCTTGTGGCAAAATGACAAAGGAGTTAATTATCAGACTATTCGTGAAGGATTTAAAATAGTTACACAAATGCCGTTCACTTCAGAGAAGAAGATGATGGCAACTTATGGTTTATCCTCTAATGGTAATAAAGTTCTATATACTAAAGGAGCGCCAGAGGTGATTCTAGAAATTTGTAACTCTGCACTTGATACTAATGAATCTGCATTTGCATCGAAAAAAGAGGCGATTTTAAAAGAGATCATCGATTTTCAGAAGCGTGGAATGCGAACCCTCGGATTTGCCTATAAAACGCTCTCCAATCCAACCGAATTTAGTTTCGATAAGGATATCAACTCTTTAACGTGGATTGGTTTTGTGGTTATTTCCGATCCAGTTCGTCCGGATGTGCCTGAGGCCATTCGTATGTGTAAGCAGGCGGGGATTGATGTGAAGGTTATTACGGGAGATAATCACTTGATGGCTACTGAAATTGGTCGTCAAATTGGATCAATCACTCCTGAAAATGAAAACTTATACGGAACCGTTATTATTGGTCCAGATTTCCAAAAGCTAAACGACGATGAGTTGCGCTCGGTTCTTCCAAGTCTAAAAGTTTTAAGTAGAGCCAAACCGCTAGATAAACTTCGTGCCGTTAAGATGCTTAAAGAGCAAGGGGAGGTCGTGGCCGTAACTGGCGATGGAACCAACGATGCGCCAGCACTTAATTATGCTGATGTTGGCTTATCAATGGGAAAAACGGGGACATCCGTAGCAAAAGAGGCTTCTGACATCATCTTGTTAGACGACTCATTTACTAGCATTGTTAATGCGGTTATGTGGGGCCGTTCGCTTTATAAAAACATACAGCGATTTATTATTTTCCAGCTTACCATTAACTTTGTTGCGCTTTTAATAGCCTTTTTAGGTCCATTCTTAGGCATTAACCTGCCATTTACGGTAACACAAATGCTTTGGGTTAATCTTATTATGGATACTTTTGCAGCTCTTGCTCTGGCCACTGAACCTCCGAGTAAGCAAGTAATGACCGAAATGCCGCGCAAGCCAGGATCGTTCATTATTACAGCTAAAATGGGCAAAGAGATACTGTTATATGGTATCGCATTCGTGATTACCCTTGTTTCAATGCTTCTTTATATGAAAACCATTGAAACGCCTGATGCTAAAGCCTATTTCTTAACATTCTTCTTTAATGTATTCGTATTCATGCAGTTTTGGAACCTCTTTAACGCACGCGTTTTCGATTCTCCGCAATCGGCAATAACCGGAGTGTTCAAAAATCGAGCATTTGTATTAATTGCGCTTTTAATAGCAGTAATGCAGTTTGTTGTGATACAGTATGGAGGTACAATAATGCGCACAATTCCGTTAACATTTACGGATTGGGTTATCTCGGTAGGCGCATCGTCTGTAGTTCTAATTGTGGGCGAATTACGTAATAGATTTATCAAATAGTAAACAAATAAAAAGATCAAAAAAAGCCAGGCTTTATGGAGCTTGGCTTTTTTCGTTTTAGAGTATTGCTAACATTTTGTTGCTGTTGTTTCAGCTCTTTTCCACTCCTTGAAATGATATGATCGTGTTTACATATTGAAGGTGTGCATATAAAAGAATTTAAACCCTTTCATCAGCTTGCTGTTATACTACCAAATAAACTCAAGAAAGAAGGTTATGTTTACAATTCAGCAAATTCACACTGCAGCCCAAAAGGTCAAAAGTGGTTCCGATTTCCCTCAATTCATCCAAGATTTAAAAGCGTTAGGTGTTTGTAGTTATGATCAATTTGTTTTGGATGGACATACACATTATTATGGAAGTGATTATTTAGTGGCAGATAAAGCCAAATATCCCGCTCTTGAAGTTGCGGATCATAGTTCGGAAGTGATGCTTAAGAATGCTATTACAATACACCAACAAGGGCTAACAGACTATTATACATTTTGTCTGGAAGCGGCTAAGGCTGGCGTTGAGAAGTGGCAAACAAGCATCGTCGATATGACTGTCTCATATATCAATAAGCAGGGTGATATTATTTTGATTGAGCCTATACCTTTACTCTTCTAGAGTTGGTTTTTTGTTGGTAAAGTATTGTTCTGTTTGGAATTTAGTTTGTTAATAAATCTTTTATTAACTTTGATTTAATCCGACAAATAGAAACAAACTTAATTGCAAAAAAATATTGTAAGCTCCCCTAAAAACAGGACAGTATAAAAGTAGAATTTTATTTAATTTTATGCTGTATGAAAAGAAAGAACTTTAATGCTTCACAGATTGCCTCAATCTTGAAGGAGTTTGAAAATGGAAAG
>JAGPHP010000090.1 GCA_018055415.1 Breznakibacter sp.
TTTCATGTAGATAATTTATTGATGTTTTTTAACAAGTAGGCGATTATATATATCTATTTATTAACTCTCATATACATAGATATATATAATCGAAAATACTTCAAATAAATATAGGAATTATAACTATTTTTTTTTGGTTTATCCTAAAATCTAGATATAATTATATCTTTTTAATAGATTAAGTGGTTGCAAATTAGTTGTTTGTGGGTAATTTATGATATTGTATCAATTGATATATTCACACTTTCATACAAAAACAGACACACCATACAAGAGTACTTCCTCCTTATGCTAATTTATTCAAAATTTAGTAACTCTTGTGATAAAAATGCAGAAAAAATGTTTCATTCATCAAATATGAAAAAACTAAATGATTTGATTAACAGGTAATTATATGCTTATGAGTAGTTGAGTATAGTCAAGTATAGGTTATGTATGGGACAAAGAGTAGGCTAAACATCTGAAAAGTTTTTAACATTGATAGTGTTTGTTTTGCAATTATTAACATAAGCAATAATTCTTAGCAGAGATTATTAATCAAGGCAAATAGTTATTCATCACTAAGTTATGGTAAATAATTAAGTAGAATAGCAAATTATTCCATTACTAAAACAAATTTAAAGTATGAGAAGAAGTTTAATTTATGTAGCACTAATTGCTCTTAGCGCACTGACGTGTTTTACAAATGTTTATGCGCAAACAGTAGCTGTTGGATCAGGAAGCTACACCACTGTTCTCCCTCCAGCTGATGCTGCGGGTAGAAATCTCGATCCCAAAGGAACACCTCGTGTTTCGGGTAACGCTATAACAAAACCTATTGCAACCAGCGATTGGTGGACAGGTTTACTCACATTCGACAATTCAAATCTTTACAACTACCCAATGTCTTTAAGGGCTGTATCGGGTGGATTAGTAGTGAGTTACACATCTCTTGGTATGGGTGCCGATGATACTCGTCAGCCAATGAGTGGTGATCAACCTCTATTGATTGGTGTAAGCGGATTAGCTGCCACCTATCCAACCGTTTCAGACTACTCAGACTGGACTGTAACAGCTGCATGGACAAGCGGTTCGCGCACGCTTAATGCCACTATTGGTATGGGTATGCCTTTTGTCTATTTTACTAAGGGTACTTCAGATGTTGCTTCGGTAACAGTTTCAATGGGAAGTGTATCGGTACAAAATGAGATGATTTTGGTGACAAATTCATTAGGTGGTGCCAATTTTGCAGTATATGCCCCTGCTGGTTCTACTTGGAGCCAAAATGGAACAACATACACATCTACATTAGCAGGAAAAAACTACTTCTCTGCTGCGATGTTAACTGCTGGGGTAGCCGCATCAACAGGCGATTTTAAAGTGAATGTTTCGAGTGCATCAAGCAATCCAACCTTAACTTTTGTACCTGTTTTATCGGGTGCTGGTTCAGGTATTTGTATCTTATACTATAGCACTTCGTTAACTGCTACTTTCCCTGGATATATTGTTACTCCAAACACTCCGTACCAAATTACGGCTCCTGCTGGCGCAACAGTCTATTTCTATTACACTTACAGCACTCCATCGAATGGTGAAAGATCGACTGTAAACAGTAAGAATAGCTTTACAGTGGGTAGTTGCAGCACATTAAAAGCTGCAGTATTAGAGACTGAAATCGTTCAGGAAGAAAAGGGCGCTTTCGAAATCTATCCTGTGCCAATGAAAGATGTGTTAAATATTGAATTCGAGAAAGATATTTATAACAGTATGACTATTACCAATTTACAAGGTAATGTAGTGTTGAAACAACCAATCTCTTCGGAGGAAAACTCTTTAACGCTTGATGTCAGCCAATTAATGAAAGGAGCTTATTTCTTAAGCTTACAAGGGGCTAATGCGAGAGTAGGGAAGTTAATCGTTAAGTAATCCCAATAATACCTCACCCATGATTAGCTCAGCAATGAGTTTAATTGTGGGTGAGTTTTTTATTAAGAGAGAAGTATTTAAGGAGATGTGCTAGCCTCTAATTAGTGCAGATGTTTTAATGGCACAGTGAAGTAAAAACAAGACCCCTTATTTGGTTCAGACTCCACTCTTATTGAGCCATTTAATAGTTGTAAATAGCCCTTGCAAATAGATAGTCCTAAACCAACGCCATCGTATAATTTATTGGATTTCCCACTCTTTCGGAATGAGTCAAAAATTGTTTGTTGTATTTCGGGAGATATTCCGATGCCACTATCTTTTACAAAAAACTCTAATTCTTGATTCTTTATCGAATATCCAAAAGTGATATGCCCCTGTTCAGAAAATTTATTTGCATTATTAATAAGACTCTTAAATATCTCTTTGATCTTATCGTAATCTAGCAATACAGACGTCGTCGTATTCAGTGGATTTTTCTTGTAGTTCAAAACAACTTCTCTCTTAATTTGAGGTAAGTTAGTCTTTAACACATCTTCCATTAAATCATTTAAATTAACAACGCTCTCCTTAATTTCTACGTTGCCAACCTGTATAAGTGACAGCTCAATAATCTCTTCAACAATTGTTAGAAGTTGGAGAGTGCTAATTGATACGTACTCTGAAAATCGTTCTCTCTCTTGAGGTGTTATATCCTCTTTTACAAGTAAATTTGTGAAGCCCAAAATACCATTCATCGGGGTTCTTACCTCATGCGAGATGTTTTGGATAAATGCTGTTTTGAGTTTATCGCTCTCTAATGCTCGTTGCTGTGCGGCACGTAGTTTCTCGAGATGATTTTTAAGAAAGAAGTGTAATAACAGAGCTGTGATTAGGATATAGAACCAACCTTTAAAGGTCTGCATTTGTGTTAAAAGAGTGGCATCTTCAACAAAATAATGAAGAATTTTATCAGAAAAGAGGATCCAGAAACTACCAATAAGTAGATACGCTAAAGTGATCTTATTTTCAAAATATATCTTCTTCATCAAAGTAATTATTTGAAATTACCAATCTTACGAAAAAATGGCTCTTGCGAGATAGAGTTTATCTCTCTTAAAGATACAATTTTTTATCAAAGAATAACGAGAATTGGATAAATGTACAGTTACTTGCCCTCGCGTTTCATATCTTTTTTGTAGTTCTTTAAAAACTTGCCAAATTGCTTATCTTTTGCGCGTCTCTCAACTAAACTTGAATCGTAATGGGCTTTTTCACGCTCCAACTTCATGTAATTTTCATACGAAGCTCTGTCCAATTCACCCACTTCAAGAGCTTTAAGAACCGAACATCCAACTTCTGATGTGTGAGTGCAATTAGTGAATTTACAGCTTTTTGATAGGGTCGTGATTGCTTCAAATGTTGCTTCAATCCCCTCAGACGCGCTTGCAACCCCTACTTCACGCATGCCTGGATTATCAATTAATATTCCACCATTATCGAGAATTACCAACTCACGATGACTCGTTACGTGGCGCCCTTTGTTTGTGGAAATGCTTATGGTGTTGGTGCGCATTAATTCTTTTCCCGAAAGTACGTTAAGAAGTGTTGACTTCCCAACGCCCGATGATCCAAGCATACAATAACTCTTACCTCGTTCAATTGAAGCTTCAAGTTGTTCGATACCATCTTGTGATATGTTACTGATTGCTAAAATAGGAATGTGTTCAATTCTACTTTTAAGTGATGCGATAAGGTTCTCTAGCCGATCACTTTCTATCAAATCAATCTTTGTTAAAACGATGATTGGATTAACTGATGAGGCGTTACAGATGGTCAAATATCGCTCTAATCTATTCAGATTGAAATCTCTATCAATGGCTTGAATTAATAGTGCGTAATCGACATTGGCTGCTATAATCTGGTTTTCGCCCGCACGACCCACCGATTCTCGAATAATGATAGAGGTGCGAGGGAAAATCTTATGTATCAGAGCCATATCAGTGTCGTAGGTTGTTAAAGCCACCCAATCGCCAACGGCAGGGAAGTCCTCTCTCTGTTTGGCTGTAAAGAGCATGTTGCCTGTGATTTCGGCTTCAAACTCGCCGTTTTGGCACATTACAATGTAACGCTCCTTGTGCTCAGCAATCACCCTACCAACTTCAAAAGTTGTAAGATTATTTCTCTGTCTGAACTCTTCGAGCTCTTTTGTGTAACCTAAATCGTGCAACTCCATGGGTGTAACAGGATAAAGAAAAAATAATTACCAAAACGACTATCAGCCTCTTTGTATTAGCTATTTTTGATTGTAGTCAAATACGCCATCCCAAATCTCATCTACTCGTGTCAATGCTTTATCAATTGGAAGTACACTCCATTTACCATCTTGCACTTGACCTAACCCAATATTTTCAAGTTTATGTAAAGCATCTTCTACATCAAAATCAAGTTCCGTATTAAGAGAATTCTTAAACCACTCTTCAATTTGGGAATCGAGTTCAGCAGCGGTTAAAGCTTTTTCGCTTTTATATAAAAATGCGTAAGCTAAGATTGTCTCCTTCAGCTCCTCCTCCTCCGAAGAGTTTAGTAATGAGTAAAATGCACCACTGTTATTTCCCAAATTTTTAAAATAGAGACTATCAGAGAGCATTTTTGAGTACTTTATCTTCTTATTCACAAAGCTACTATATTGGCGAAATAGATATCCTCCCAAAACACCTAAGGCAATTAATCCCTGAGTTAGAGATGTTTTGCTGTTTAACAGATCAATTGCTTCGCCCGATTTGTATGCTCCATACATACTTATAAGTGCGGGTATTACTTTCGTACTAAGCAGCGAAATTCCTCCACCCACACCTGGCACCCAAAAGAGAATCTTATCGGTGGTCGACATCTTTGGAACGGCGTTCGGGAAGATCGTTTCTAGATCATTTTTAGGTACTCGTTTAAATATCTTCAAAACGATACACCCTGGGTCGATGGGTATTTTGCCCAAAGGAATTTGATTATCCGTGAAATAGCTTTGATCGTGATAATTCAAATATATCATTACTCGATCGTAGTACTCTATTTCAATCTCCTTTTTCCAGAAGAAATACTTCGTTACCTTTTCGGTTGCTTTTTGATGCCCCCTAACATACAGGCCATAATCTTTAAATAGATTAAAGTCGATGGCTAGCTTTAGGCCAATTAAGTCAGATTCGTTAAATGCTTGATCTAACGTTTGCTTATCTACAGGAGTGTAATTGCCTCTATCCAAAACTTTTAAGAGTGTCTCCTTGAATAGATTAAAGTCACTCTTGCCAATAAATCCTTCACGCTCTTTTGGATTTAAATCGGGATCAAAAAGGGCATAGTTTTGTTTTAATTTTCGGATGAGATTAAAGGCCTCGTAGTGAAAATAGTGTTCGAGGATATCAAATAACTTTTTTAACTCGTTGCCCTCTACATTATTTGTGGAGTTTTCAGCAATAAGTTTTTCAAGTAAATATTCCTTATCAAATGGGATATAGTGCTCTTGTTTCATGTACAGTTGTGATAAATGGATGATGCGTATGTAAAGTATAAAGTTAATATTTTCTAAGCAATATATCCAAGTAGGTAGTAACCTAGCTTCGAAGAAAATAGTAGTCAGATATTTGAAAAATACATTATTGGTTCAATTCGTACATTGGAGTATTAGTTCTGATTATAGGATCTTAGAATTGGGGTTAACAGAATTTTGTGGAGACGTGCAATAGAATGCCTCTATGTTTTATATTGTTATTCAGGTTGTTGCTTAGAATTTAGACTTGTCATCAAAATGGTTTTTGGGCGAATGGTGTGAAAACTTATGCGGTAATCTCACATGCCTATCTCATCACCTCCTCTCATATTCACGCCGCTTGTTATCCCTATTTGACATATTATTAATTCGTATATATCCCATATATATCCCACGTATATCCCACGTATATCCCACATATAATCCACCTTTTAATCATTAAAGTTGATTTATATCTATAAAATAACTGTTTTGTAGTTTGGTTTAACACGTGTTAACTACTAATGATATATAACGGAGGGACAAGTAGAGATGGAGGTAAAATCAGTGGATAGTTGAATATAGGTCTAGAATAAAATCGGCTAGTGGAGATATGACGGTAAAGATTGGTGATCTACACAAATCTTTATGAAAAAAAATCATGCTTTCTCACGGCTCTTCATTTTTCCAGAGAAGGGCTAGGGTCTTGGAATCGGTAAGAGTTTTTGATTATAATTTGGTGGTTTCGAAGTTGGTTATTCAACAATCACACGATTATATGTTTACAAACGATCACCTATTTTAGCACAATTCGCTCACCCAATCGTTTGGCTATCTGGTTCTGAATGCTCACACGCAAGCTATGCTCGGCAAGCAATTCGCTCATGCGTTTATTTAATAAGGCGATCTCCTCTCGTAACTCGTCGCTGGGGCTGTCGGCATAAAGTGACTGGCGACTAAATAGCTTGTTCTGATTGAGTTGTATCTCATTTAACACCTCTTTTAGAAGTACTTTAACCATGGCGCCTTGCAACTCTAAAATTACACGAGGAACTAAAAGAGCTAATATATCTGCCTCATCCGTTACCTTGCCTCTTTTGGAGTGTATTTCACTTAATGTGTGTGGCTGTGTTGTAACAGAAACGGCCAACTGGTTCACTTCTAAATCACTATGCTGAGTGAAGAATTTTATGGGCACAAAATCGGGATTACCAAAATTTTGATCGTATAGATTTATGATTTTCGTATATATCGGATCAATGCTGTAGAGTTCATCGCCTTTAATGTGCTGCACAATGTATTCGCCTACGGTTCCTTCGTTTGGATCGTCGGTGAGCATACGTTCTCCATACAAGATGAGCATCCGAAGTACTTCGTTCTCCTCTCGTTGAAGCGGATTTTTGGAGAGGTTCGTAGCCTCGTCTGGCGTAAGTGGGGTTACTGTCGGAATGGCAGATGTTACGGCCTGCTGAATCGTTGTCTTTTGGCTCTGCTCAAGTTTGTTTTGATGTTGTTTATTGAGATGCGAATAGAGTATCGCCTCAGCTACATCCATTAGCGCCGCACACTCTTTGATGTAAACCGAGCGCACAATGGCATCGGGGATGATAGAGATGGTGTTGACGATATCGGTTATTAGCTGAGCTTTTTTGATAGGATCGTTATCGGTCTCTTTTAGCAGTAACCCAATTTTAAAGCGAATAAAGTCGGTTTCGTTCTTTTCAATATAGGCCGTAAGCTCTTCGGCCGAGTGCTTTCGGGCAAATGAGTCGGGATCGTCGCCATCGGGCAAAAGCAAAACCTTCACATTCATACCCTGCTCGAGTACCAAATCGATACCGCGCAAGGAGGCTTTTATTCCTGCCGAGTCGCCATCGTAAATGATGGTAATATTACGCGTAAATCGTTCAATGAGGTTTATCTGCCCAACCGTTAAGGCTGTTCCGCTTGATGCCACCACGTTGGTGATTCCTGCCTGAAACATGGAGATCACATCGGTGTAACCTTCTACCAATATACATCGATCTTGCTTGGCAATCTCTTGCTTGGCAAAATAGATTCCATATAGGATATTGCTTTTATGGTAGATCTCCGACTCGGGCGAGTTAACATATTTAGCCGTTTTAATGTCGGTTTTAAGAACACGACCACCAAAGGCGATGACCCGGCCTGCTAAATTGTGTATAGGAAAGATAACCCGGCCACGATATCTGTCGCCCGTATAGTTTTCATTTACAATGGTTAGTCCACTCTTTTCGAGGTACTCAAGTTTAAAGCCGTTTGCCGTGGCCTCTTTTGTAAAGGCATCGCGCTGATCGGGACTATATCCTAGTTCAAATTTATGAATGATATCGTCTCTAAACCCTCGACTTCTAAAGTAGCTCAATCCAACCGATTTTCCTTCATCGGTCTCTAAAAGCGTTTTGGTGAAATATTTTTGAGCAAAGCCCACTGCCACAAGCATACTCTCACGATCGTTCTTAATCGCAACTTGCTCTGGACTTAGCTCTTTCTCCTCAATGTGGATCTTAAACTTCTTACCTAGATAGTGGAGCGCCTCGGTGAAACTCAACTGCTCGTGCTCACGCACAAAGGAAACGGCATTGCCCGCTTTGCCACACCCAAAACACTTATAAATGCCTTTAACTGGAGAGACAATAAAGGAGGGCGTTTTTTCTTGATGAAAAGGGCAACATCCCAAATAATTGACTCCGCGGCGCTTGAGTGTAACAAATTCACCTACCACATCGAGGATATGCGCCTGCGACGTTTCGATAATTTTATCTACCGTTTGTGAATCAATCATTATTGCTTTTTTGGGGAGTACAAAGATAGGAAAAAGAGTGGTTTTAGTATGAAAATAGCATAAAACAAAAAAAGAGAAGCTATCAACTTCTCTTTTTGCTCATCTCATCTTTTGGTTCAATGTATGTGTAGATCTTTCACCCTTTGTGAGAAATTTTTAATCTGCAAAATTCAATGCAAATTAGAATAACGCTTATTAGGGTTGGTTTTGTTGATGTGAAAGTAGTGGGTTTAAATATTCTCTGCAATTTTATTTTATTAAACAGATGATAGCATTGACCAAAGCAATATTTTTAGTGACGAACGATTTCGTGAAAAGTGCTTATTTCTCCCAATCTGATATATTTCATAGAATAATTAGAAATAGAAATGAGAATAAGTCATTTGCCGTCTCTCTCTTTTCTATTTAATGTCCATCAATCCCAGCCATCATTAAATAGGCATGAAAGAGGATTTTATGTATCTCATCTAAATACTCCTTTATTGCTTTTGGGCTTCCTGGAAGGGTGAAAATTAGGCTATTGCCTCGAACACCAGCCACTCCGCGACTTAACAGTGCGTTTGGTTTTTCAGCTCCATATTTTACACGAATTAACTCCATAATACCTGGAATCTCTTTGTCTAACAGTCCACTAATGATATCGGGTGTAATATCGCGTTTCCCAATGCCTGTGCCCCCTGTGGTGAATATCAAATCGTATTTGTGCGAGGTGACTATAGCATTCAAAAGCGCCTCTTCGTCGTCGGGCAAAATGGTGGTGTCAAACTCAATGAGTTTTCCCGAATCGATAAAGAAATCTTCCACTAACTTCTTTAGTAAAGGTCCGCTCTTATCTTCGTACTCTCCTCTGCTAGCACGGTCGCTCATGGTAATTACAAGGCAACGATAAATTTTAGGCATAACGGTAAACTCATCGCCACTTTTAAGAGTTCCGCCTTTAATAACGCGTGCAAAGATACCCTCTTTAGGCATTACGCAGTTTCCAACTTCACTGTAAATGGCACAACCTTCGCCGTGGCATTTTTTGCCTATTTGGGTGATTTCTAAAACAACGTCGTTAAATTTTAGTCTATCAAAAGGCTTTAATTTATGGAGCTCAAC
>JAGPHP010000271.1 GCA_018055415.1 Breznakibacter sp.
GTAATAATATTTTCAGTTATGGTGGCAATGCCAATAGCATCAGAAGCCCCAGTCTTTTTTTGCCATGCGAACTGTCCTACAAAATTCTCCTCCCCAAACACATCATCGCACAGCAATTTCAAGTTAGCTTGCTCGTTGTCGTCTATAGAAATAAATATAACGCCATCGTTGGTGAGCAAATCTCTGGCAAGTTTTAGGCGTGCGTACATAAAGAGCAGCCAAGCGGAGTGTGAGGCCGAGTTGCGTTTGGTTAAATCGAGTATGCGTTGCGCTTGTGTTTCGTCGATACTCAGTTTTGTTTGCAGTTCGCCTACACCGAAATTAAAATTGTCGTTATACACAAAACCATCACTACCCGTATTATAGGGAGGGTCAATGTAGATGCACTTTACCTGTTTGGAATATGATTTTAGCAGATGTTTTAGTCCATCTAAATTATCGCCACTTATGTAAATGTTTTCACTGTTTTGATTTTCGGGCTTTTGGTTGTGCGCTTCGTTGGGTTTTATAAGGGTGGTGGTATCGATGGAGGCAAGCAGTTTGGCGTAACTTTTTCCAAGGAATTTAAGCTCGTAACCCTCGTTTATAATATCAACTTTATCGTTGAGTTGCTCTTTTAGTTTGGTAAAATCTAAACTCCCATCTTTGGTAAAACACGATGGAAATAGCTCTTTTAAAACCCCAATCTCTTTTTGGTTGATTGTAACTGTTTCGTTCTGTTTTTCAATGTCTTTAATCATGCCTTTCAGTGGGGTTACCACAAAAAATCAGCGTGGGCAAATTGCATTACTCGTACCAGAGGGAGTCCAAGCCCTATACAACAGAGTAAGCACGCCCACGCCTTTTGGCATGAGCGTTTGTTGCTTAACTTCCCTGTTGTACATAAAATTTTGGACTTTTCTGGTACAGGATTTTTAGCTAAAACGCTATATATTAATATGTTCTATCTATTACAATTTATCTACAATAATCTTCTGCTTTTAGGTTAATACTAACTGCAAATGTAATTTTTAAATGCTAATTAAAATAGTGGAAAGGAAATATTTTACGTAAGTTCGATGTGATAATTTGTCTATTTATTCGTCATTGTTCCATCGGAACAACCATTTCTAGCCGTGGATGTAAGTCCACGGTATAAGGTATTCACATCCTCATCGATCCATAGGATCGACCAATTGCGGTATTACATAGTGTGAACTATAGAAATTGATCGATCCGATGGATCGAAATGGAGATATATACATCAATTACCGTGGGTTAATCACCCACGGCTATGAATGGACGATCCAAAGGATCGTAAAAATGAGAAATAATAGATAGAATAGAAAACACTTATCGCGTATCAAGACTAATCCTAAGATGTTAATTCTTTAGATCGAACTCACGTTATTTTAATCTATTGGGGCGTATATTTTGGGTCAAGAGGAGCACACTCTCACTGTTAAGTTAGTTCTCAATTTAAGTGTCACCCTTCGGTTCACAGACGTATCACAGACGCTTCATATTCGGAGTTCTTCGGGAGTTCTTCGGGTTTCTTCGGGAGTTGTTCGGGACGCTTCGGGGATTCTTCGGGACGCTTCGGGTAAACTAATAACAATTTTACACAATTTTGAAGCAGAATTGTATTGTGTTAGATTTGTCAACTTTTTAAAAGTTGACAAATCTTTTTATTCCAAACCCCACCCGCCAACAAAAAAAGGATAGAAGCGAACCTCTATCCTTTTTTATTAATATTGTTATAACTACTAGTATCTGTAGTGATGCGGCTTGTAAGGACCATTCAAGTTAACACCTAAATATGCTGCCTGCTCGTCGGTTAACTTCGTTAATTTGGCACCTAATTTACCAAGGTGTAAACGAGCAACCTCTTCATCAAGCTCCTTGCTAAGGGTTGTAACGCCAATTGGACGATTATTCTGCCACAAATCAAGTTGCGCTAATGTTTGGTTTGTAAATGAGCTACTCATTACAAAACTTGGGTGACCAGTTGCATTTCCAAGGTTAACCAAACGTCCGCGCGATAAAAGAATAATACAGTGACCATCAGGGAATATAAATTTATCTACCTGTGGCTTAATATTTACCTCTTTAATACCAGGATATTTCTCAAGTTTCTCAACCTGAATCTCATTATCAAAATGGCCAATATTACATACAATAGCTGTATCTTTCATCTTCACCATGTGGTCAATCGTGATAATATCTTTGTTGCCGGTTGTGGTCACATAAATATCACCTTCAGCCAAAGCATCTTCAACTGTAGTTACTTCGTAGCCTTCCATAGCTGCTTGAAGTGCACAAATCGGGTCAATTTCGGTAACCAAAACTCTTGCTCCAAAACCGCGCATACTCTGAGCACAACCTTTACCAACATCGCCATAACCACACACAACCACAGTCTTACCTGCAATCATTATATCAGTTCCGCGTTTGATACCATCTGCCAAACTCTCACGACATCCATATAGGTTATCAAACTTCGATTTTGTAACCGAATCGTTTACGTTAATTGCTGGGAAAAGCAATTCTCCTTTTTCAACCATTTGATACAAGCGGTGAACGCCTGTTGTGGTCTCTTCACTCACACCTTTCATCGCTTTGGCAACTTTACTCCAACGACCTGGCTGGGCTTTTAAAGTTGAAGCTACCAATTTCATAAACTCTTTATAATCTTCGCCCAATGAGCTATAATCTTTCTCTAAGATAGATGGGTTTTTCTCTGCCTCTACTCCTTTATGTATCAACATGGTAGCATCGCCTCCATCATCAACAATTAGATGTGGGCCTTTTCCTCCACCAAAATCTAACGCACGCTCAGTACACCACCAATACTCTTCTAAATTTTCACCTTTCCAAGCAAAA
>JAGPHP010000272.1 GCA_018055415.1 Breznakibacter sp.
ATTATAGCTATTAACACTAAATTAGAGACGACAATCTCTAAATAACTGATTTTCTTATTTGAAATAGCATTTATTACCGAAACACCAATCACAACAAAGAGATAAGTCATCTCTTTAATTGGATTAGCATCGGTGCGGTAACGGATAATACTAAACACGGCAAAAAGTCCCATTGCAAACCCCATTTGCAACTTAACACTACTAAGCAACATACAGAGTAAAAAAACGACCATAGAGATTAAAAGCAGCGTAAAGAGATGATCTTTGCGTTTGGTTAGCGGATAGTAAATACCCCTTACGATAGTGAGTACAACCGCCAAATTAAAAAAGAAACGAACAAGAAGTTCACTGAATTCACTAAAGTCGAGTAACTCAACTCCAAATAATTTTATGTTATCTAGTAATATCAAATTTACCATGGTGTAACTTATTTACTTTTATCAGTTTATGTTTTATACTATTAATTTTTAAGCTTTTGTAGAGCAAAGCAGCTCCTAAGCAATATTTACTAATACCAACAGGCTTTTCGCCCAACTCGCGCAAGTGCTTCATTATGGATGGTCGGCTTGATGTACCTTCTCGTTTAATTTCGGCAATCCCTAAATTTGGCAGCTCCACCACATCATTTCCTGCTCGAAAAGAGAGATCATAGTCAAGCGTAACCCTTGCTTTCATATCTCTACTTACTAAAGTAACTCGATAAAATTTATTGGTCAATGCAGCGTGCAGGTTATCCGTTTGCAAATGTGTGCGTTTTTGAAGAAATAGATTAGCATTATCATTAAGTACATGCTCTTCGTTATTCAAAAAACGACTTTTCTCGGTACGGCTGCGATTGGTTTTAAGCTTAATCTCAAAAAACTCATCACCAGTGACCTCATACTTTCTCTGCCTAATTTTAAATCTATTCAAATGTCCGTTTAAATGGGCTTTGTATAGATGAAATTCTGGCGTATCATAATAGGTTGTTGTATATGGGAAAGTTCGAACACCTTTCATCTCCAAAACGAAATAGTCGTTAGTTAAACGAGTTAAAAGTTCGGTTATCAAACGAGCATCAAAAAAATATTTGGTATCCATCCTATTAAGAAACCCCACCGCATCCATATCTTTCAAAGTAATGGGAGAGTAATTTTGCAATAAGGATTCAACAGTAGCGTGCATAAATATGGGGGTACAATTTTAGTTTTCGAAAACGTAGATATATTTCTTTTTGGATTTAATCTTTCCATTTCCGTAATAGACAATCTTTTCGGTTCTAAGTCCATTTTGATAGATAAAAACCTCCTCTTTATCCTTATTTCCGTTTGCTTTCAGAGAAGTCTCTTTGGTCTTATGTCCCTCTTTATCATATTCATATAAAATATGTTGCTTCTCTTTTCCCTCTTTATCGTATTCAATTAATTCTACAATATTGCCCTGCAAATCAAAACGAGTAAACGACTCCTTTTGCTGAGTGCCACTCTTGTCATCTTCATAATTCTCTTCCATCACCGTAACGCTCTTAACCTTAGGTTTACTATCAGTTTTTTGAGAATATAAGGTAGCAGAAACTAGAAGGCCCACAGAAAACAGAACAATTCTTAAACCATGCTTTTTTTTCATATACGATCTATTTTTTATCAATTTTTAGAGTTGCAACTTCCACAAGCTGTTTATCTTCGGTAACAACTACTTTTTTATAAACCATGTCGTTAGGAACTACATCAAACACATCGTCTGTGTAGGCATAAATTATATAACTTCCTTTTAACACATTTTTAAACTCATAATAACCATTAAAACTGGTTCGTACTCGTATATCATCTGTGATATGGTTTTCATACACAAGGTAAACCTCTTGCTCCTGCGCGGGGCCAACATTAGGTTCTAAAGAGAGGTCTGACTTATAATTGGATAACTCAACATAACCGCGAATTGTAGAAGTTCCTTCATCAATATCAACACCCTTATAGGTTATCAGATTTCCGACATCAACGGTATTTCCATCGGATCCTATAGTGATATTTTTACGAAAAGCCACTTGACTAGTGGTTACTTTGGAACTATCATCGCTATAATAATAGAGAGTATAATTACCTTTTTGAAGATAATTAAACTCGAAATAACCATCAGGAGAAGTAGTTACTTTATCACCAGGTGTTGAGTCGTCTCCATAAATAATATAAATATCTTCATCAGCATCACCACTCTCATCTTGCAAAACGCGAAAATCATTATCGTAAGTTCGACACACCAAACGCCCTTTTATGGTTGATTCTCCCCCCTCGCCCTCCTCTTTATTACAACTTATAACAATTAAAGAGAGGGACACAATAGCCAATATTTGACGCAAAGTTCTCAAATTCATAACTAAATAAAATAAAGTAAATCAATGAAGTGCAAAGTACAAAAAAACGCGAATAAATGAAATTAAATGTTAATTTGTTTATCAAAACAACGACATAGTTAAAACAACGATATAATTTAAAAAATATTGCCATGGATTTAACCCATGGCAAAAAGATAAATAATGAGATGTTAAATACGGAGAAAACTTAATAAATAGAGGTATCCTTGCTAAACATTAATTTTTCAAAGACTATTTATTAACCCATACGCACCATTCTATTGCTTTAAAAACTTCTTAACACTCTCTGAACCATCTGCATAAAATATTTTAACAAAATAGAGCGATGGAGGATAATTTGACAACTGCACAAGTGCTCGATTAGAATTGAGTATTTGTGAGGAGAGAAGTTCACCCTGAATAGTATAAATTTCAATACTAGCTACCTCCTTGTGAGATATAATAGTAAATTCATTAGAACAAGGCTGTGGATATATTTGAGCATTAGAGTCACTTA
>JAGPHP010000091.1 GCA_018055415.1 Breznakibacter sp.
GATTTGATTCAGAAAATTATCCTTTTCGGTAAGTGATTTTAGATAAGTCAAAATCTTTTCGTAACTTGCATTAAAGTTGTTCATCTATTTATATGATTGGTATTCAGATAAATATACGAATTTCTACCCGAAATTCAATGAACAACTTTTTCTATTTTCTAAATGCACAACGGGTTGAGATATGATGTTAACCGTCCAAATATTTTAGCTGCTGGACTTAAAATTAGCGACCGACTAATAGCTGTTAGTAACTAATTGCAACATATCTTACGTTCTAGGGCTATTTTTTTTACGAACGTTGGTTTAAATTTGACCGATGAGATGTATGCATGAAAATAAATCTCTTATCTTTAGTCGTGGTTTTTTTTATCCCCACTAAGCTAAATTTCAAGTTGTTTGTAAGCTATATCGTAATTTATGGAGTTCTCATCAGGACTTTTCGAATTTGTTTTTAACCAAGCTGCCAATCCTTTATTTGTTGTTGAATTAACGAAGAAGGGTGATATCGTTTTGGTTAAAGGAAATTTGGCTTTTTCCAACTTCTTTCAACTGGGATCAAAGTTACGGTTAAATGTACCCTTCAAAGAGTTAGAGTTCCCATTTCATAAGTCCTATAAAGAGGAGTTTTATCTTCATTTAAAGAGTGTTGCACAATATGAAATTCCTGCCTCGCAGGAGGCATTATCTGTAAAGGGTAACTTGCCCTATCGAATACAATTCAACTTTGCTGGCGAGGAGGAGCTCGGTCAAAAGAAACGAGTTGCCGTGTTAATTCAGGAGCAAAAAATAGCCATTAACCTTCGTCCTCTCTCTCGAATACAATCTTCTACTCAATTTGCATTTTCTCATTTTAGTGATCTTTATGATGCACTTGATAGTGAAGGTGTTGTTGTTGTTAACATGCAAGGTACAATCTTGTTTGTTAATCAATATGTTGAGTCTAATTATCAAGTCGTTAAGGAGAGTGTTGTGGGAGTTGATTTCTCTTCGCTTGTTATGCCTCAGAGTAATACCGCTTTTTATGTTTCTCAATCGTTTGACATTGCTAACATTGAATTAAACAAGCGTATTAAAGTCATTTTTACGCTTAATGGTATCTATAATCATGTCTGGTTAAAAGCTACTAAAATTCTAAGTCAAGGTGAGGAGTTGTTTCTACTTTGGATTACTCCTGCGGTGAATGAGGAGTTGGGAAAAAGTGAGGGTGTGCTAAATACAATGCTCTCAACGGTCTTGACCTCTCTACCAATTCTTGTGTTCCAAGTTTCTGATATTGGAATTGTTGAATCCTTGACTAAAGGAGGAGATTCTGATGCTTCTGAAAAATATAGCAATCTGAGGAATAAGTTGATGGGCTGCTTGGCTTTTTCAACCAATTACGGCTGCGGTAACAGTGCAACATGCGATCTATGCACTCTGCGTGTTGGTTTGCAAAGATGTTTTGAAGATAAGCGCGATGTCGCACCAAATCTAGTCTCACTTCGATTAAAGAGTAATGATTTTGACTCGCAAGTGGTTAATCTTAAAGTTGGATACACATATATCAAGGGTAAAGGAGTGAGCTCTAGTGTTGTTGTTTTGGTTGAAGTAGAGCCTAAGAGCAATTTAATGCCCGCTATTAAACCTGTTGAGGAGCCTATAGAACTGCTTAGAACTATTGTAAGTAAAAATTCTGTTATCACCATCTCTCAAGAGGGCACCATTGTATCTGTCGATGAACCCTTTTTGGCCTTAACGGGCTATTCGGCTTCCGATTTGTTGGGTAAGTCATTCTTCAAATTAATACTTGGTTATAAACGATCGTTTTTTTACAACTCATTTAAACGGAGCACACTCTATTGGTCGGTTTTAAAGGAGGAGGAGAGCGAGGGGAATATGGAGATATACAATAGAGATGGTAGCTCTCTAATTGTAACTTATACTGTTGCCTTTCAGAAGGTTGAGACCCAAAAGAAGATGGCTGTCTTGACGATAAACTATAATGCTCCTTCTGAAGAGGGAAGTGGAAATCTTTATAGTAGTTTGAATAAGTTCAAGATAGCTTTAGATAGCCACCATATTGGAATGTGGGAAATTACTTGGCCATCTCAAATTGTTACAGTCTCAGATAAGTGGCGAAAAATCAGTGGAATTACTGAATCCAACTTGACCTTCAAATCGTTTGTCAACGATTATGTTGTTTTTGAGCAGCGAGAGCGAGTAATGACCAATTTTAAACGCTTTGTTGATGGCCTAAAAGGACACTATCACGATGAGTTTCAGATTCAACATCAAACAAAGGGTGCAATTTGGATTCGGAATTCAGCAACGGTTATTCAACGAAGTATTGAGGGAAATCCAATTGACATTGTGGGTTTTATTGAAGATATTACCTCCCGAAAAGCTACTGAAGAGGATTTGTTGCGTAAGGAGGCAAACTTCCGTAATTTAACGGAGAATATTCCTGGGGTGGCGTTTCGTTGTTTAGACGACCATCGTTGGACTTCTCTGTTTTTTAGTGAGGCAATCGTCGAGCTAACAGGTCATTACGCGCATGAGTATATTACTTTTGATCGCCATTTCTCACAAGATATTTTGCCCGAATTTTTACCACTTAATCGTTCAAATACAAAGGAGAGTAAAGGGCGAGAAGTGTATGAAGTGGAGTATAAAATAAAAGATAGAAATGGACGCATCAAATGGGTTAATGAGCGCGGACGCTATATCTATAATAAACGAGGTAAACTTATCTATCTCGATGGTTATATACAAGATGTTACAGCACAAAGAGAACGCGAAGAGACGATTAAGCGTATTAATCAACATCTTGAACTTATTATTAATTCGGCTAATGTTGGGTTGTGGGAACAGAATTTGATTACTAAAAAAATTGAATTTAATACGGTGTTTTTTAAAACACTTGGATACATTAATCACCCCACTAAAATAACGAATAGTGAGTTTTTACACCTGATCCACCCCGAAGATTTGGCGAAGGTTCAAGTATTGCATCGTGAATATATTGCGGGATTGGTTAATTTTTATCATATAGAGAGTCGTTTGAGATGTTACGATGGTAGCTATAAATGGTTTTTGTCAACAGGAAAGTTAGTTGTTGATGAGGGAGACAAACAGCCAGCTAAGATGGTGGGTGTGATGCAAGATATCGATTCATACAAGCAGGCGCAATTAAGTATGGCACTCATACAGTCGCGAATCCTTTCATTTATAGAGTCCACTGACTCCATGGTGTGGATGGTGGATAATGAGTTTAGAATTGTCTATGCTAATCAGCGATTTTTGGAGGTCATGCGTAATCTTTATGGACTTGATTTAAAGATTGGCGACGATATGACCGATCAATCACTGCTCTTTAATGCCGATTTTTGGAAAAGTGTATTCTTGGAGGTAATCTCAGCTACAGGCAACAAAACCTTTACAAGTGAGCTCTATTATATGGGGAAATTGGTTACCATGGAGTATTCGATGTACACCACCATGCACAATCATGAAGCGATTGGGATTACCTGTATGGCTCACGATATAACTTATCTAAAGGAGTCTGAAGATAAGATGATTCAGGAGGCTTCGGAGAATAGGGTGATGAGTAATTTTGGTGCATTTTTGGCTACAGAGATCGACGATTTGGCCACCGTTGCAACTTATATCGTAAAAAACATCACTGAAATTCTCTCATCTGAGTTTAGCTGTGTGGTTTATGCTGAACCTAAAAGCGATAAACTCAAACTGACAACAAATAATGAAATTGTTTTAAACTGTAGTGCTCGAACTGTTGCAGAGGGTTTGCTTGAGGGTTTTGGGGTAAATAGAGGCTTTGCAGAGCTGAACTCTATCCAAAAGCCAACCTATAAAGAGGTGCATATGAGTTCTATTACGAGCGATAAGAGCCGTTTCGTTATTGAGTCGCTTGGACTAACGAATGTTTTTGTATGCCCTGTGATGAGTGATAATGATAAATCGATTGCTTGGCTCATTTTTGCAACGTCCAATAACTCTTTTTCGTTATCTGAATTAGAGGTGATTAAGCATGTGGCTGATCTTTTTGCGGCATTGGGCACTCGTTTGAATAATAAGAAACAAATCATCAATACGCATACGGATTACGAAGAGTTAGTGCGCCAAAAATGTAAAAAAACGAACAGTATTGCGGTCGATTTAAAATCAAAATCATTAGAGATACAAGAGGTCTCTGAAAAATTAAAGGAGTTTGTGCTTGAGAGTGGTGTTAAAGAGTATATGAAGTTAGTGCGAGCTAATGTGCTTCAAATCAATAAGCTGGCCGAGAAATTAGATGAGATGACAAAAGAGCAAAAGTCAGAATAGGGCTTATCGGAGAGCTATGTAGTTCTCGGTGGATAAACACACCTCTCTCGAAAACTCAATACCACATTTAAGAATATTGTTGACCTGTTGAGTTGTAAGCGTTGTAAGCTCCCTTTTTGTGATGTTCTGTGCTAATATTGAGTTGATTATGCCCGCATTAAAGTTGTCTCCAGCTCCTATTGTGTTTACAACCTCAATTTTTTCAACCCCCATTTCATATCTGTTAGCTCCAAAATGGGCAATAACCGAAGAGCTATTTTGAGTAACAATGATATTTTTACACCACTCTTGTGCTTGATTTATGGCTTCTTCTAGTGGAATTTTACCAAAAATGGCTCTCAAATCTTCATCGGAACACCTAACAAGAGAACTGCTTCTAAAATTCTCTTTTATCAGATTCAATACGAGAGGATTATTCGTGTGGTTTTGGCGACAGTTGGGGTCGTAGATTATAATCGCATTTGAATTATTTGCAGTGTTGATGATTGGGGTGATCTTGTCTCTAACCACTTGATTTATCGAGAGTGATGACCCAAATAGGAAGAGGTCTTCCTCTTTAATTGAGGGCAGTGAAACAGCAAAACGCTCCGTTGGTTGGTTCTTGTAAAACTTATAGGTGGCATCGTTATGCTCATTCAAAAAAGCCACTGCTAGTGTTGTTGCACCGTCGCTGTGTTGATAGAGGTAACTGACATCTATCTTATTTTTACTTAGAAAGTTTAATATCAGTTGGCCTACTTTATCGTTTCCAATTTCACTTATTAGTGAGGTTTTTTGTCCTATTCTACTTAATGTAACAAGTGCGTTAAGTACCGAGCCTCCAGGATTCGCGCCTATTGGGCTGTTCTCCTTAAATATAACATCAAGCAGAACCTCTCCTAATCCCCAAACGGTGCGCATATCGGGGGTTATTTTACAAGTTTAGACATAGCTTTAAAAGCATCTCCCTGCGCAACTCGGCAGAGCTCAAAAAGGATCGATTCGTAACTCGTCAAAGTCACACCCTCTTGTTTATAGCGTTCAATTGCAATCATCTTATTCTCAATTGTTCGTGAACTAATGCAGTCAACTACAACTATTGGATTAAATCCCCTCTCTTTAAGGTCAATAGCTGTTTGCAGAAGGCATACGTGTGCTTCCACTCCAAAAAGGATGATGTTTCGTCGTCCACTAAGTTCAATGCGCTCTTGTATAGTAGGTTCGTCACAACAGCTAAAAGCGGTTTTTTCGTTATGCGGGCAGTTTACGACTAGCTCTTTTAATGAGGCAATGGTCTCACCTAATCCCTTTTTGTATTGCTCCGATACAATTATTGGAACATGAAGCAGATTTAGCCCTTCAACTAAAATGTTTAAGTTTTTTTCAAGTTTCTCTGCCTCAAAAATATGTGGCATCAATCGCTCTTGCACATCAATAAGAAGGGCAATGGTATCATCTTTTAAAATTCTCATATTACTCTTTTTTAGCTGCAGTTCTCGATTTATCGCCTAAGTATCCGCCATGGTGACGTTTTGCGTAATCGGCATTTGTAAACTTAATCTTAGTCATCAACATAACCACTAAAATATCCCCAATAACAGTCATTACCGTGGTGGAGGTGGTTGGCGTTAGTCCCAATATACATACTTCGGCAGGATTTCCTGTTGGTAAGCACACATCCGACTCTAATGCTAACTGGCTCTCTGCGTTTCCTGTGATTACGATAATTGGAATATTAGGACGCAGATTGCGCGCTAGGCTTATTAATTCTACGATTTCACGTGTTTTGCCCGAGTTTGAGATCAACAACATCACATCATTTTCTTGAATAACTCCCAAATCGCCATGTTGTGCCTCGCTAGGGTGCAAGAAAACAGAGGGAGTTCCTGTTGACGAAAATGTCGTAGCCATGTTAACCGCAATTTGCCCTGCTTTACCCATTCCGCTGGTTATGAGTTTGCCATGTTTTTGATGTACTTGTGCGTGGATAATATCAACCGCTTTGTTGTAAGCGTCTGAAACTGGGATGTTTGATACTGATTTTGCCTCTTGTGCAAGCAACTGTTGAATATCGGTTATTGTCATTTTAATTCCAATTTTTGTGGAGTACGAAAGTAGTAAAAATGGGTTTATCAATCAATTAAATTGCGCTTATTTTACCAAGGGCGAGAGCGTGCTTTTCCAAACTTTTGAAACAAGAGCATTGTAATCAGTTAGATTTTTTGTTTTTGATATCTCCTTGTTTATTTTTCGTCCTTCGGTGTAGTATTGCGAGTGATAAAACCAATAGCCTTTAATGCTATTCATAAATCTGTTTTGCTCAACGTCTGCTTCTAAAAGATTGTTCATGAGTGTTTTGTGTAGTAGTTTGTAGCTCTCTAGTCGTTCGCCCCATGTCGGCGCTAATCCCTCAATTTCGCGGGCTAAAAGAGGGTTTATTAGCACTCCTCGCCCCATCATCCAATCGTTTACAAATGGAAATCGTTGCTTTAGGTTTAGTAACTCTTGGGGGGTGGTAATATCTCCGTTGGCTACTATTTTAAAGTGAGTGCTCTCTCTTATCTTCTCCATCTCCTCCCATCTAACATCTCCTTTGTATTGGTCTATGCCTAATCTAAAGTGGATTATTAACTCTTTGATAGGTAGGCTGTTGATTCTGGATAGCAGGGCTGGTAACTCACTGGTAGCGTTTAATCCCAAGCGTGTTTTTATCGACAATTCAACCCCCACGTTTTCTGCAAAAAACTCTTTTAACATTTGGGCGGTAGCTTCCGAAAAGGGTAGGGCTCCACAGCCGCGTTGCCGTTTTACGAGCATTGGGAAAGGGCAGCCCAAATTCAAATTTATTTCGTTAAAGCCGTGACTCTTAAAAAACAGTGCGCCTTTATTTAGTTCGGTTACATCTTTCGCAACCAGTTGTGGTACCAAGTATTGATTCTGATTTAGAGTTGCAGAGAGTTCCCAGCGGTTGGGCCAATCAACAGGCTTATTGGGTTCAAACTCAAAAAACGGGGTAAAGAATTTATCTATTCCACCAATCGATGCTTGTAATGCTGAGCGATAAAAAACATCAGTATATCCTTGTAACGGTGCAAGATAGAGCATAGGAGGCTACAATAAAATACCTTTCCCTTGACGAATAATTGTGTGATCGTCGGTGGTGCAATCAATTACCGTTGAAGGCTCGTTGCCACCAAAACCGCCATCAACCACCACATCCACCAGCTTTTCAAAACGTTCCAAAATAAGTTCTGGGTCGGTTGAATACTCAATAAGTTCATCCTCATCGTGTATCGAAGTGCTCAAAATGGGGTTTCCCAACTCTTTTACAATCTCCCTGATGATGCGGTTATCTGGCACCCTAATACCCACACTTTTTTTGTTGTTTTTGAATATTTTGGGCACATTATTGTTGGCATTTAAAATAAAGGTAAATGGTCCTGGTAGATGTTTTTTAAGTAGCTTAAATGTCTGATTAGAAAGTGGTTGAGCATAGTCTGAAATGTGACTTAGATCGTAACAGATAAACGATAGATTATCCTTTTTAAGATTTAGTTTCTTTATCTGTGCTACGCGTTCCATGGCTTTGGTGTTGTTAATATCGCATCCTACGCCATAAATCGTATCGGTAGGGTATATGATTACACCCCCTTTGCGTAAAATCTCAACAACGCGACTAATCTCACGTGGATTTGGATTCTCTTCGTAAATACGAATTAACATAACTTTAACTTTTATGCAAATATAGCACCAAAAAATCTAATAATGACTAAAAACGCTTATTATTAAAGGGTTTTGGGCGTGCCGTCAAGGGCGCTTCTTCCACCTTGGAAATTCTAGCCAGGTTTAATCTCTTTTAAGTCAGATGCCCTTGCCGTCGGGTCGCCGCTTCAATCTTTTGTTTTATTCCATTAGGGGGTGGCTTTTTTTCCACCCCCTAATGGAATAAAACAAAAGGATTTCTCGCTCTGCCCCTCACGCAGAAAATAGCATATTATTGCCAAGTAGTTAATTCTAATGATATTAGTCGTAAATATTGTTAAAAAAATAGATTAGATTTACAACTTTATTATCTCTTAATGCGTAGAGTGCGTTAATATATCGATTTCCAACTAAAGTGGCATGTGTTTATAAATAACTGATTCAATGAAATTTACTTTCACGAAAATGAGTGCCTTAGGTGAAATTATATCTCGATCTTTATGTCGATTTTATTTGCCTTTCTTTACAAAACAGTTTCGTTTTGTAATTATTTCTTTATTTCTCCTCAATTTATTAATAGGAACAAGCTCTTGTTCAAATAATAGTGATTTTAAGGTGGGGTTTTTGCATCCTTCTGAGTCGCGTCAACGATTTGTCAAGGAGGGCTCTTATTTTGCTAATAGAATCAAACAATTAGGTGGTGAAGCCATTGTTAAAGGGGCAAATGATGATGAGGCGTTGCAGCTTAAACTGGGTTACGAAATGCTCGATCAGGGTGTCTCGGTTTTGGTGGTTTGTCCCATAAATAACAACACCATCGCGCCATTGATCCGTGCTGCAGTTAAGAAGGGGGTTAAGGTAATTGCCTATAATCGTTTAATCAACAACGTTGAATATGACGCCTTTTCAACCAACGACTTTGTTTATATTGCTCAGGAGTGGTGCAAAGATGCCATAACAGTGGCTCCTAAAGGAAATTATGCCATAATCGGTGGCGATAGATTTGATAAGAATGCGGTAGGGTTGATGTCAAACATTGAGGAGAGTTTGAAGCCTTATGTGGCAAATGGTGATATCAATATAGTCTTCAAAGGATATATCGATGGTTGGAACAAGGGATTGGCTCAATATAATGTTACTCAGATTTTAAGCGCACATGGCGAAAAACTTGACGCCATCAT
>JAGPHP010000092.1 GCA_018055415.1 Breznakibacter sp.
CACCGCCAAAGATATCGTTTATCTGATTATCATAAATATCCGAACCATCACCAGGATCGTTGATGAAATTTTTGTAGGCAAAATATCCAATTTTATGATTATCAATGGAATATATAGAATCAAGAATAATAGGGCTTTCGGCAAACTGCTTAAGAGTCACCGTAATATCACGCTGATGAATATAATTCTCATCCACAATTCCTAATTTCATAACCGTACTTTCGCCAAACAGAAGAGCCGAGTAGTTATCCATTGTTAAAGTGGTTCCATTAACCGTGGTGAAGAGATCGCCGCGTTTTAATCCGGCAGGATAGGCAGGACCATCTTTAGTTACATAGATAACTTGGCCATATATTTTACGCGAATCGGAATACATTTGGTAGAGTTGCATCTCAAATCCAGGGGCAACAGAAATTCCATTGAGCTTATTCTCAAGCTCCGTGATATTCTCGATCCAAGAAAAACGATCCTCTTCTTTATAAAGTATCGAACTAAAGAAATCTTCGGGTTTACTGTTATAATTTACCTTCGTTGGAATATGATCCTCCCAATAATAGTAGGTTTTCATCTCTTTATATATCCATTTATTAACAGTTCCATTGTTTGAAGAGGAAGCATCGTCATCGTCACAACCAACAAAAAGAGTAACAAATAGTGCAAAAAGAATAGTTAAAGCAAGATTTTTCATAATTAAGGTTTAATTATATACTTTACAAAATCTATCAATAATTAAATGTCGCCAAGAAAGGTGAATCGTTTTACAACCACTCCATTTACCTCAACATCCTCCAAAAACATAGTTGCAGGTCTTATCCAAACATCGTCAGGATTGTTCTCGCGGGTATAAACCACATACTCCTCAAGCGATTCGGAATGACGCGCTATAGCGTTAACTACATATCGATGCCCTTTAAAATGTTGATATAAACCTAATTTAATGTTCATGGTAAAAATGTATAAATAAAGACAAAATTAATAGAAATAATAAGGTATTATGAATTCAACTATCCAATTTAAAACCAACAAAATATGAAAAAGTAATTATTAGATGAATGAATTGTTTTTCTATATTTGCGAGTTAAAACAAAATTTGATTATGCCATTTGTTAACAGACGAAAAGAGGGATTTACACCAGAACCAGCACTTCGCAGAATGCCAAGCTATTTGGCCTATCTAAAAATGGCACAAAAGCAGGGATTAAAGCACATTTCGTCAACTAGTATAGCAAGAGATATGGGAATAGACCCAACTCAAGTTACCAAAGATATCTCTCACACAAAAATTGCGGGAAAAACGCGCGTAGGCTATGAAGTCGATCCATTGATTGAGGCTTTAGAAGATTTTCTCTATTTTAAGAAGATGGATAAAGCATGTCTATTTGGAGCAGGTAGCCTAGGAACAGCACTACTGCACGACACTGGACTCAAGCAATTTGGATTAGAGATCGTTGCCGCATACGATGTAAACGAAAACGTGATTGGAAAAACCATTGAAGGTGTACCGATACATCACATAGATCGTTTCTATGCAGGTGATTTTAAAGATGTTGAAGTAGGGATACTTACCGTGCCCGCAGAAAATGCGCAAGCCGTAGCAGACAAACTTTTCAAAACGGGAATAAAGGCCATTTGGAATTTCACGCCAATCCGCTTAATTGCTCCCGAAGATATTGTGGTTCAAAACACATCATTATATGCCCATTTAGCCGTAATGTTTAATCGTTTGCACCATCGATAAACCTCCTTTTACAACATATTTTTACACTAAAAACAGATTAAAACCAGAAAAACAGATTGCAAATAAATGTATATCAATACATTAACAGCAAACATTAGCCATAAAACTTTATTTTCAGAAAGTTTTATGAGGTTGACTGTTTTAACAAAAAAAAGGTATATTTGCGAGGTTTCACAAAAATTAAGAATTTAAAATAATCTAAATAAAAGAAAAGAGAAATGCAAAACAAAGGAGCTATAAGACTATTTGCCATCCTGCTGGCATTAGTGAGCTTATATCAGCTATTTTTTACGTTTAAAACACGTTCCATTGAAAACGATGCCAAAGCCTTTGCAAAAGGTGATCCAGTAAAGGAGTTTAACTACCTTGACTCAATGGCAAACAAAACAGTTTACAACTTTGCCTTTGGCTTACGTCCGTACACTTATAAAGAGTGTAAAGAGCGTGAAGTAAACTTTGGCCTTGACTTAAAGGGGGGTATGAACCTTACTCTTGAGGTGAGAGTGCCTGATATTGTTTACGCCTTAGCAGATCATAGCACAGATGAAACCTTCAACAGAGCCATGAAAATGGCTATTGAGCAAGAGCCAAAATCGAGCAAAGACTTTATCACACTTTTTGGGAATGCCTTTGAGTCAATTGACAATGGCGCTCGTCTGTCGGCTATCTTTAGCACTGTTGAATTAAAAGATAAAATCAATCTTAATTCATCAAATAGCGAAGTTCTTAAAGTTATTAGAGAAGAGTCGCAAGGCGCTATCGACAATGCTTTCAACATTCTTCGCACACGTATTGACCGTTTTGGTGTAACACAGCCAAACATTCAAAAACTGGAGAAAACAGGTCGTGTTTTGATCGAGCTTCCAGGTGTGGTTGATCCAAAACGTGTACGTAAACTATTGCAAGGAACTGCAAGTTTGGAGTTTTGGGAGACATACGAGATTCAAGAACTTTCTCAAAGTTTGATGAATGCAAACAGCAAAATTGCAGAGATATCAGCAGCATCAGCACCGGCAACAGCTTCAACCGTTGACACGGCGAAGAAAGCAGACAATTTGAAACTTCTTAATGAGATCGCCGATACGAAGATAAAAAACCAAGGTGGTGCAAACTCACTTTTTGATGTTTTACGTCCTAACCAATCTCAAAGAGGTCCAGTTGTTGGTACAGCCCTTTCAAAAGATACCGCAAAAGTAAATCGTATGTTGGCGCAATCTCAAGTAAAAGAGTTGCTTCCAAAAGATTTACGTTTGATGTGGACTGTAAAAGCTATTGCAGACGATGAGTTGAAATATTACACAAACGATGTTGAAGGTGCAAAAAACAGCCTTTTCCAACTCGTTGCAATAAAATCAACAAGTATTGACGGACGCGCTCCACTTGAGGGTGACGCTATCACAAGTGCTCGTGCTGCAACAGGTCAACGTGGTGGTTACGAGATTGACATGACCATGAATAACGAAGGGGCTCGTGTTTGGGCTCGTTTAACAGGTGACAACATTGGTCGTTCAATCGCCATTGCTCTTGATGGCATGGTTTATAGCTTTCCAAATGTAAACGACAAAATATCAGGCGGAAGAAGCCAAATCTCTGGTAATTTCACACCTGAAGAGGCAAAAGATTTAGCAAACATTCTTAAATCAGGTAAACTTCCAGCTCCTGCACGCATTATTGAAGATATCGTAGTGGGTCCATCATTAGGCGCTGAAGCAGTAGAAAACGGCTTAAGCTCGTTTATCTGGGCTTTTGCAGCTATCTTAATCTTTATGATGGCATATTATGGATGGAAAGCTGGTGCAATTGCCGATTTCGCCCTATTATTGAACTTACTATTTATAATGGGCGTGTTAGCATCATTTGGTGCAGTATTAACACTTCCTGGTATCACAGGTATTATCTTAACCATAGGTATGTCGGTGGATGCGAACGTATTGATTTACGAACGTATTCGAGAGGAATTAAAGGCAGGTAAAGGTATTAAACTAGCTATATCAGATGGTTACAGCAATGCGTTTTCAGCGATTCTTGACTCTAACGTAACAACCATTTTAACAGGTCTTATACTATTCTTCTTTGGAACAGGACCAGTACAAGGTTTTGCAACGACCATCATTATAGGTATTTTAACATCATTCTTCACTGCTATTTTTATCACTCGCTTAATATTTGAATGGTTACTTACAAAAGAGATCGAGTGGAAATTTGACACTTCAATCTCACGTAACTTATTTAAGAACATTAATATTGACTTCTTGGGTAAGAGAAAGTTATACTACTTTATCTCTGGTGTCATGGTTGTTGTATCAATTGGTGCAATTGCAATTCATGGATTAAAACTAAGTATTGACTTTACTGGTGGTAGAACATACGTTATTGAATTTAAAGAGGCTGTATCGTCATCAGCAATTCAAAGTGATTTAGCAAAAGTGTTTACTAATGCAACTTGTGAAGTTAAAACATTTGGAACCGACAATAAAGTGCGTATTGCTACAAACTATATGGTTTCGGAGGCTGATTCAGCAAGCGAAAACAAAATGGAAGATATTTTGTATGCTGGTTTGAAAAAGTATTTACCTGCTGGCGTTACAAAAGATACATATTTAAGTGAGTATCAAGTAAGTTCACAAAAGGTAGGACCTACCATTGCGGCTGACATCACACGTAAAGCATTCTTAGCAGTATTCTACTCTATCATTGCCATATTCTTATACATCTTTATTCGTTTCAAGAGCTGGCAATTTAGTTTAGGCGCAATTGTGGCGTTAATACATGATGCTGTTATTGTGATTGGAGCCTTTGCTCTTCTTCACACGATTGTGCCATTTTCGTTAGAAATTGACCAAGCCTTTATTGCAGCAATATTAACTGTAATTGGTTATTCAATTAACGATACTGTAATTATATTTGACCGTATTCGTGAAGATCTACATCTTTTCCCAAAGAGAGATAAGCACGAAATCGCGAACTTAGCTATTAACACAACATTAAGTCGTACTATTAACACTTCGCTTACAGTATTGCTTGTTGTCGTATTAATATTCTTCTTTGGTGGAGCAGTTCTAAAAGGCTTTGTGTTTGCAATTATCATTGGTGTATTTGTAGGTACTTATTCATCAATCGCTATTGCAACTCCTATTGCATTGAGCTTTGAACAGCGTTCTAACAAAAATTCAAAAGAGAACCAATTAGTTAAATAGTTGTTTATCATAAATACAGAGCCCTCTGAAGTAATTCGGAGGGCTTTTTTGTTTTAATAAGGTGGAGTTAGAATTATACATTTAGTGTATATTTGATTTTTTATTCTCAATTAGTAAAATAACAATTTATGGGAATTGGTGGAGGTGAGTTATTAGTGATCATTGTGGTGATACTACTTCTGTTTGGTTCAAATAAGATGCCCGATTTAGCACGTACTTTGGGCAAGGGGATGAATGAATTTAAGCGGGCAACCGATGAGATAAAGCAAGAGATCTATGCGGAGAGTGATAAAATAAAAAGCGAACTAAACAACCCTCCAACACCGCCCAAAGGAGTGATACGCGATTTGAAAAATTCGGTATCAACAACCGATGGAATCGAAGAGGCTAATGGTGATTCGGAGATGAGCAGCACAAAAAAAACAAATGGGAGAAAGAGTGCCAGTGGGGATAATTTTGAAGGGAGTGGAATTTAAAAATCTGTACAATAGGGATTACCCTTTTGGTGGCACCCCCAAATAATACTTATAAGATTTAAAGAGACGATGATACAAGGGTTAGGAATTTCGAAACATTATGGCGATTTGCACGTTTTGAAAGGCATTGATATTGAGGTAAAAGAGGGTGAAATAGTCTCCATTGTAGGGCCAAGCGGAGCAGGTAAGACTACTCTTTTGCAGGTATTGAGTTCGCTCGACAATGGCGATAGTGGTGTGGTGACGATTGATGGCACGCAAATTAACACACTGAACGACAGATTGATGGCCAAGTTTAGAAATGAGAAGATTGGATTTGTTTTTCAGTTTCACCAGCTGTTGCCCGAATTTACAGCCGTTGAAAATGTGATTATTCCAGCCTTAATCAAAGGAGAGAGTGTAACAACAGCCACAAAACGTGCCGAGGAGCTGTTAGAATTTTTAAATGTATCGCATCGTCTTTCGCACAAACCTAGTGAGATGAGTGGAGGCGAAAAACAACGTGTGGCAGTAGCGAGAGCCTTAATAAATGGCCCCAGAGTGGTGTTTGCCGACGAACCAACAGGAAACTTAGATAGCGCTAATCAGTTGGAATTACAACGTCTATTTAAAAAACTGAGAGATACCTTTAATCAAACCTTTGTTATTGTAACGCACGACATGGAGCTGGCACAAATGTCGGACAGAATTATAAGAATGCGCGACGGATTGATTGAAAATTGATGGATGAGTTAGCATTGAAAGCTTTTTTAGATGAAAAAGCTTTAGAATATGAACAGAAACGGTTTATTGAGTCCGATCCAATCTCTATTCCACACCGTTTTGACCAGAAAGAGGATATTGAGATTGCAGCGTTTTTAGTGGCCTCCATAGCTTGGGGAAAACGTGAAATGATTATTAAAAATGGGAATCGGTTGATGGCGATGTTGGATGAGCGTCCGCATCAATTTCTGATGGAGAGCAGTCGCGCTGAGTGGCAGCACATAAACACTTTTGTACATCGTACTTTCAACTCAAAAGCAACCCTCTATTTCTTAAATGCCTTAAAAGATATTTATCAAAACCACAACGGATTGGAAGCCCTTTTCAACACAGGGTATCAGCATGAGCAAACAATTCAAAGTGCCCTACTCCACTTTAGGAACAACTTTCTTTTAAACGATTACGACAGAGAGTTTGCCTCATCGCATGTAGCAAATGTGGCTAAAAATTCGGCGTGCAAACGCATCAATATGTTCCTGCGCTGGATGGTGAGAGATTCGAAACGAGGTGTGGACTTTGGACTTTGGAAAAACATCCCAACTTCGGCATTAATGATACCCTTGGATTTACATTCGGGAGGCGTTTCGCGCAAACTGGGTTTATTATCCCGCAAACAGGACGATTGGAAGAGTGTGTTGGAGTTAACCGCAAAACTGCGTTTGATGGATGCCAACGACCCCATAAAATATGACTTCGCCCTCTTTGGGCTGGGCGTTTTTGAGAGATTTCAGCATGAGTAACAGCTATTTTCAGTTTAAACAATTTAGAATTGAGCAACATTTTAGTGCCCTAAAAGTGGGTACCGATGGTGTCCTATTGGGAAGCTGGTGTAATGTTGAGGATGCTAAAATGGTACTAGATATTGGTTGTGGAACAGGACTCATTGCCCTTATGGTGGCACAACGTAACCCTGAAGCATTGATTAAGGCCATAGATATTAGTTCCGAAGCGATAAAAGATTGTGAGGCGAACTTTTATAACTCGCCATGGCAACAAAGAGTCACTTCACAAGAGATATCACTTCAAGAGTTTTGCGCGTCCTCAATGGAGCAATTTGATTTAGTTGTATGTAACCCACCCTACTTTAAAGACTCTCTAAAAAGTGAGAAGGGTAATAAAAATTTAGCTCGACATGATGATTCTCTGCCATTTTCTCTGTTATTAGAATTGGTAAGCAGTTTGCTTAGTGCGAAGGGGAGATTATCCATTATAATACCCTTTGAGCGGGCAGATGAGGCTATAGCTATTGCTAAAATAAATAATCTCAATCTGTCGCGGAACTGTTCTGTTTACTCCACAATAAACTCACCAGAGCCCATTAGGTCGCTTCTTGAGTTCAGGAAAACAATGCAAGAAGCTCAGGTTGAGACTTTAAGTATAGAGATTGAGAGACACCGATACACAGATGAGTATATTGGGTTGACAAAAGAGTTTTATTTGAAGATGTAGAGGTGTAATTAGTTATTTACACGTTTTTCATAAATGAGATTCTTTGAGACTGAAAATATCAATAAGTGATTAATGCGCCAGAATGTCTAAATTTTTGACAGCTCTCTCCTCGCATCATCACTAAATTTACTAAATTCCTTTTTGTTGTACCTTAACTCTTTTCTAGTCTTATCAAGAGCTTCCTCTAAAACAGGATCAACTCTACTTTCGATAATACTATTATAATCGTCTATAAAGTGTTGAAATTTACCTCTTACAATTTCTTCAAAGACTCTTTTGAAAGTACTACTATGTTCACCTTGCGATTCATGACCAGTAAAAGGATCTAAGTATTTTGGAACATAGGCGATATTCCATGCTGCAGTAAATAATAGAGGATTCTTTGTTTTTCCCCAAAGGTGCGAAATTTGATAATTTTGAATTAAGGTTTTATTTGGTTCATTTTGTGTTTTAACTTTAACATAGGGTGTTAAGTCTGCAAGTAGTTTTGTTGGTTGAGCATTATTTGTTGAATCTCTTTCAATAATGATATTTGGGAATAGATGCTTATACAACTTAACAAACAGTTCAGTGTTGCTACCATCTCGCCCATATCCCCGAATGTGCAGCATCTCTCCACCTTTATCAAGCTTATGCTTAATACCCTCAATCCAATGCTTCTCGATTTTGTCACTTTCAACAAATAGAATATCTTTTATCCCATGTTCAAAAAACTCATCTTTACCTATTTTTTTAAATAGCATTTCATAAGCATCTCTAATTTCCATTTCGTTTTCCATATCAGGTTACTTAAGCTTCACATATTTTGATAGTTTCATTCCTTTACTAAGCTCAACAGAATAGGACTTCTGTAGCCCAGAGGTTCTTATTATTTCTGTTGCCTTAAAGCCTTCACGTTTAATATCGTCGGCATATTTTATGCCAAATAGATGGATGTTTGCTACTTGCTCATTTTTAGGTGCATTGTCATACATCTCTTTTAAAATTAATCCTAGTGCTAGATCTGTCATAGTATAGTTTTAAATAAATTTTGAAAACAACTCGATTAAATCATCCTATTCCTCTGTAACGCCTTCTCATATATTTCACAAACCTCATTCCTTAACTTTTCAGGAGAAATTACCTTTAGCGACCAACTACGTGAAAGAATTTCCATTATAAAATCCTTCGTTAAGCGAATATTGAGCTTTAATACTAATCCATCTGAGTTCTCACTAATTATTTTTTGCGAATGATGTAAGGGAACCGATTTCAAATAACCGCCATCCTCAGCATCAAACTGCAAAATTATCTCTTCAATCGGGTACTCCTCCGAGGAATAAATGCCATAACTATGCTCAAACTTCTTTTCTACATCAAAACTCGCATCACGTTCAAACTTCTTTTCTGTTATCTGTAAATTTTCAATTCTATCTAACCCAAAAGTTTTAATATCACCCTTTGCATCCTTCCCAATTACATACCATCTCGTTCTACACTCTTTAATAATATATGGC
>JAGPHP010000273.1 GCA_018055415.1 Breznakibacter sp.
AACTGGCATCAGGCTGCCAATCGTTAAAATCGCCTAGTAAAAAGACAGAACTCTTATATGGCGCAAAGAGGGTAATAATGGCAGTGTTATAATCGATATAATTTACACCTTGCTTTAACCCAGCAGGGAGTGGATTGGAAACTGAAGCAAGGTTATCTACCAAAAACGATATAGAATCCTTAACTATATTATTATCATTATCAGTTGCTGTTGCTGTTGCTACAAGTTTGTGTTTACCTGCAGTTGGGGTATAACTATACGTAAGCGACTGACCTGCTGATGACTCAACTAAACTCCCATTATCTTCAAGAATTAACGAAGTATTAAAAGTCGCCGAAACCTCAACTTCTAAAGAGGTGCCTTCGGGATGGATAAAAAATGTACCAGTAGGTGAAGTTATATTTACATTAAGTTCGGAAGTATAAACCGTAGCATAAATATCGGTTCCTCCAGTATCCTTGCCCTCTTTAGTTTTATCGCCACTACGAAAAACCATTGCGACTTTGTAAATAACAGTGTCGGCAGGAATGCCAAAATACTCACGAATTGAAGGTGTTAGTTTAAGAGTATATTTATTAGCAGCGATGCTAGTTAGCTTATACTTAGCATTATTATCACCCCAAGTTGAAGCATGTCTCCAATCTGAATCGCTTTTGCTGTTATTCGTTATTAAACCGATATGCGCATACACATCCCCAGTATAATCTTTTAACCCTGCCGTACCCGCCATGGCATCATAAGTTATAACAACCGAGTCCTTATCTGTAGGCAGAGCTGGAGATGTTGTAATAGGAGAAGCTTGAGCAAAACTAATTGCTGCAAACAGAATCGTTGTAAAGAGTAGCAGTTTCTTTATCATAATATAAATTTAAAATTAAACAGAAGATAAACAACCAAAGGTAACCAAAAACTATCTTCTCAACGAATTTAAAATGTTAAAACTGCCTGATATTGAGCAGTTTTACTCCGAAAACGTTTGCGGTAACGTCACTCATAAAAGATCAATCATAAAAAAAAGGGAGATGAACAGCTCCATCTCCCAATATATTATTTTTGAATTTCCTAAACAAATTAATCCTGCTCTTGACTCTCCATGTCGTTACCACTTCTTACAATTTTACGCTTGCCCCAAGTTGCCTTATCAAAAAGATTTCCAGTACCATAATCAACTGTTACCGACTCGCCCGATAAATAGGTAATATCAACCTCACCCGCAATAAAGTGATGATAACGAAGTGGGCGTTGTAACTCGCGAGATATAGTATTTGTAGCACCAATAATTTTTCCACTTACACTTCTCTCAATTTGATGAGTGCTTGTTCCGCCAATTACCCAACCGGCAAAACGATAACCACCTTCAAACGCAACTAACTTTCGGGTGTGATTCACATTTACAGTAATTATATCACCATTTGCACGTTCAATTATACCATCCTCGACCACTACATCATACAGCAAATAGCCATTTGGAAACTCATTATCAACCGTCCAACCTTTACAAGTTACCGTTTTAGTGATTGAAACTTTATTACCATTAACGACATAACCATCAGTGGTAAAAACTATCACATTACCCACAGAGTCGCTAGTAGGTGATAGATTACGAGTAATAATAATTTTACCTTTTCTAATTCTTCCATCTCGGCACTCGACACCAGTTCCAAAATCAATTGTAATAGATGTTGAATCCCCATTGAAACGAAATCTGTCACGTGAGGGAACAATCAAACTATCCTCGGTGGTTGTACTTTTTAACGAAGGGGGCAAGGCTTCTTCTCCCATAGTTTGCATGTCCACAACTGTTTGCTCACTCAATGTACTTGCCGACGCAACATCTAAAGCATCAACCGTAAGTCTTTCTGTTACTTCATCTTTTTCGCAAGAGACAAAAGAGATTGCTAACAAAGCTAAAATTGGCAAATAAAATTTAATACGTTTCATAATAATGTTTTTTAATTGTTAGTACATTTTAATATTTCTCAGAATATAAATTCACTCTTCAAACATAAACCGCACGAACACTTAACCACCCTACCTAAAAAATAGAAAAAAATGCAAATTATTATACTGCCGAACATTAAGTGCTTAAGAAACAGAGGTTAACATATATTAAAAAAAAAGGAACATAATAGTCATTTTTTTGATTCACGAAATTAGAATTCCCTAAGATGAGTAATATTTTAGTTCCTAAAGATATTCAACAAGCATCTTGCATAATAGCCATCAATACCTTACCTTCGCATCCATATACAATTGGGGCTGACTTGGATTTTGACAGCGCAGTCGAGAGGTATATAAGCATGCCGAGCATTGAGGATACGCTCGTAAATCTGAGACTCACACTTTTAGTAGGCGAAAATAATTACGCTCTTGCTGCTTAATCGAATTATAGTAGATTAGCCTTTTTCGGTACAAGGTACTGAAACAAGACATCTCCCGGGGCTACGTTCTGATGCGACCCGAACCGGAGGTGCCGTTAAATTAGAACTAGGTGGGTGGTTGCTTCGGTTGCCCGCCGAAATTAAGAAGCTAAGTTTAAAGTAGGGTGCCTTTTCTCAGCTTTAGATCGAAAACCAAAGAAAGGATACGCATGTAGAAAGTATATTGCTTACACGTTTGGACGAGGGTTCGAACCCCTCCAGCTCCACTAACACAAAATCAAAAACAATCTAAAGCCGTCTAAATGAGAAATTTAGGCGGCTTTTTTGTACCAAAAGAAACTCATAGGATGGGGGTACATTTTATAAAAAAACGACTATCAAAATGTACCCCCAAATAGGTAAAAAAGTATTGTATTTATTAATAGTACGT
>JAGPHP010000093.1 GCA_018055415.1 Breznakibacter sp.
GATTTACAAAAAATACTCTTAATCGCCCCATATTGGAATTGAAATAGAAATTAACGACGAAATGGACGCCAATAACCAACCTCTTAATCGCCCCATATTGGAATTGAAATAGAAGAAATCAATTAGAAAGACTAACAGAGTCAGAACTCTTAATCGCCCCATATTGGAATTGAAATATTGCTAAAGTTCTCATTTTGTTTGTTTTTCAGAGTCTCTTAATCGCCCCATATTGGAATTGAAATCAGAACCTATTTTAGAAGGTGTTTCTTCTTTATTTTCTCTTAATCGCCCCATATTGGAATTGAAATATCAATGTATTTATATAGAGTTGTTTTACTTTGAACTCTTAATCGCCCCATATTGGAATTGAAATGCGCTACAAATGATGTTTGTGCCCCTCAAGGGTGCGAGTCGCTTTTCATTGTTTGCCCAGTCCCTAATTTAAAGCACAAATCGGATTGGAGCGATAGGGATGTGATTGTGGATAGCATTATTGATGACTTCTCAAACCGCATAGGAACTGATATCAGGCCTTCAATTATCACGCGCACGGTTTATACTCCACTCGAGTGGCAAGAGCAGTTTAATCTCTTTAGAGGTGCAGGCTTAGGACTTTCGCATGATTTTACACAAATTGGAGCCTTACGCCCCTCTAATTTTGATGAAAAATTTAAGAACGTCTTTTATGTTGGAGCCTCAACAGCACCTGGGGCGGGTTTGCCAATGGCCGTCATTAGTTCAAAACTAGCCTACCAACGTGTCGTGAAATATGCCAACTCGTGAGAATCCCTTGTATAAAACTAAGCAATCTGAGTAGTTGTATAAAATAAAATAAGTAAGTTAAATTTTGTTAATGATTTCTTTGTTGGTTATACAATATTTGTTAACTTAGCTTTTCAATTAGTTGTGATATAGATAAATAGAGGGTGAAGCTAAGCGGTCACTTTTATTATTGAATAACCTAACCGAGCACCATGTTAACAACTAAACCAACGTATGAAGAGCTAGAAAAAAAGGTTTTAGAACTCGAAACCGCTTTAAATCAGCGTGAGTTTGATGTTTATCAATGTCGAGTTGAGTTATTGCAAATTGCAGAGAGATTTAATGTTTCAGAAGAGATCTTTAAGCAGTTTTTGTTTTTTTGCCCTATCTACGTCTTTTTTAAAGATGAGAATATCCGAATCGTTCATCTAAGCAATAATTTCGAGCAAATGTTAGGTCAACCTATTGAAAAATTAATAGGCAAACGAATGGATGAGGTTTTTCCTTCAGAACTAGCAGCAAAAATGATTGAAGATGATAGGCGGGTACTCCAAAGTGGTAAAATATGTGAGGTGGAGGAGTGCCTCAACGATAGAATCTACTACACGCTCAAATTTCCTATCTTCCAAAATGGAAAGCCAGCTTACTTGGCAGGGTTCACCATGGATATTACGGATAGAAAGAACTCTGAAAACCTTATTATTCAAAACACCAAGGCTCTTGAAGAGCTAAATTCGGCCAAGGATAAGCTCTTTAGTGTTATTTCGCATGATTTGCGTAACTCCTTTAACTCCGTGTTGGGCTTTTCCGATTTTCTTCGTCAGTATGCTCAAACCTATGATAAGGATCGAATAGAGGAGATTTCAGGCCATATTTATGTCGCCTCGCGTAATACCTATAACTTGCTCACAAACTTGCTTGATTGGGCTAAATCGCACCTTAATCAGCTTTCCCTCATCCGTTCTGATATTGATGTTGTTCTCTTAATTGAGGGACTAATGGCCGAAATGCGAACAATTGCCCAGAAAAAGAGTATAAATATTGTTTTTTCAGATAGTTATAATATTGTTTTAAAGGCCGACCAGAATATGGTTAGCACTATTTTGCGCAATTTAATTACCAATGCCATAAAATTTAGCAATACGGGAGGAGAAATAACCATTTCGGTTAATGATTACGATGAGTTTGTGGAGTTTGAAGTGGCTGATAACGGTGTGGGTATGAAAGATGACGTTCGTCGTAAACTCTTTCAATCCAATATTAACGAGTCGCATGAAGGCACCATTCACGAACAGGGCACAGGTTTAGGCTTAGTTATCTGCAAAGAGTTTGTTGAAAAACATGGCGGTGTTATTTGGGTTGATAGTGAGCTAGGCAAGGGGAGTACCTTCAAATTCACTATTTCCAAGATTTTTGGAGAAGTTCCGGAGGCGGTTGATGAATAATGGTTTTTTATTGATATGCTAGTTCATCGTAGTAAATATCGTTTATATTTCTCCACCGCATTTTTTGATGAGGTCTTAAAGTCCACTATTGGCTGTGGGTAATCGAAACTATTAAGTTCAGGAATCCATTTTTTGATATACTCGAAATCTTTATCGTATTTCTGCGCCTGAATAGCAGGGTTAAATACTCTAAAATAGGGCGCCGCATCGCATCCACAACCGGCCGCCCATTGCCAATTGCCTACGTTACTTGCTAAGTCGTAATCGTTTAGTTTGGAGGCAAAATAGGCTTCGCCCCAACGCCAATCTATAAAAAGATTTTTACACAAAAAGCTTGCGGTAACCATACGTACTCGGTTGTGCATGAAGCCAGTAGTGTTCAGTTCGCGCATGCCTGCATCTACTAAAGGATAGCCTGTTTTACCACAGCACCAACGTTCAAAATGTTCTTGGTTATCAGACCATTCAATTTTATCGTAACTCTTTTTAAATGAGTTGTTAGCACTATAGGGGAAGTTGCTCATTATCATCATAAAAAAGTCGCGCCAAATAAGTTCGTTCAGCCATGTTTCGTTGCTGTTTAAAGCTATTTTAACCAATTCACGAATACTATAGGTTCCAAAACGGATATCTATACCTAGCTTTGTGGTGTTCAAACTTGGGATATCTCGGGTCGTATCGTAATGGTTAATGATGGCTTTGTCAACCAAATTTGGTTCTGAGTTATGAGTCGATTTAGTAAATCCAATATCTTCATAATCAAGATTCTGTATGGTGTTATCTAAATAAAACTTATCAATCAATTTTTCAGAGGGGTAGTGGGGTATTCCTTCTTGATTAAGTCGTTCTTTCCAGCGATTTTTATAGGGTGTAAAGATGGTATAGGGCAATTTGTCTGCTTTAGTGATCTCCAATTTTTCAAAAATAACCTGATCTTTAAACGAATAATATTCGATACCGTTTTGAAGCATAAGTTGATTAATAGCTGCATCTCGCTCAGCAGCATAGGGTTCGTAATCGGTATTAAAGTATATGGCTTTAATGTTGTATTGTGTAATTAGTTGTTTTATAACTACTTCTGGAGATCCATATAAAGTATAAATTGATTTATTTTGGCTACTCAGAGTTTTATTTATTGCCTCAATACGACTCATAATATAGGATACTCTAAAATCGGCTTTGTTATCCAATTTCTTCAAAATATCACTATCAAAGATAAAGATAGGTAAAACCGCTAAACCACTGTTAAGTGCTTGATAGAGTGCATGATTATCGTGTAATCTAAGGTCTCTTCTAAACCAAAAGAGCGCTATGGGTTGAGTGGTTAAATTCATTACTTAAATCTATTGAGTGATTGTAACTGTTAAATGTCGTATCTCCTTTTTTTGTAGGTAGTGGCACAGTCCCTCTCCTTTGGAGAGGGATTTAGGGTGAGGTCAAATGTAAAATACGACATTTATTATAAGCTTCATTTAACTTTATATCGTTAAATATATTTATTTTTTCCCTCATTTCGTTGATAACAAAAAGATTGCTAATTTTGTGATTCAATATTTAAATCGTAATTAATTGAAAAAGAGAGTTTTACCTCCCGAGTGGGCTGAACAAGAGTATGTGCAATTAACATGGCCACACGCCGCAAGCGATTGGGCTCCCTATTTAAATGAAGCAATTGCTTGTTTTAAAGAGATTGCCAAGGCTGTTATTAAACATCAGAAACTGATTATTGTTTGTGTTAGTATAAAAGAGGTTAAAGAGGCTCTTCAAGATGTTGATTTAAGTAAAATATCATTTATCGAGACCAACACAAACGATACGTGGGCGCGCGATCATGGCGGCATTACGGTTATTGAAGAGGATAAGGGTGTGATTCACGATTTCATGTTCAATGGTTGGGGACTTAAATTTGCCTCAAATTACGATAATTTAATTACCAAGGAGCTTTATACTAAGTTGTTGTCTTCTAAATATCAATACCGTAATCAGCTCAATTTTATTCTCGAAGGGGGTGGCATTGAATCTGATGGTGAAGGAACGCTTTTAACTACGGCCGAGTGTCTGTTATCGCCTAATCGTAATGGCGGTTCATCAAAAGAGGAGATTGAACTTTTCTTGAAAAAGGAGTTTGGTCTCGATCGCATTTTGTGGCTTAATCACGGCTATTTGGCGGGCGACGATACCGACAGTCATGTGGATACCTTAGCTCGTTTGTGTTCGGTTGATACCATTGCCTACGTGCAGTGCAAAGATAAGGCGGATGAGCACTATGAGGCTCTAAAATTGATGGAAGATGAGCTAAAGAGCTTCAAAACGGCTCAAGGAGAACCTTACAGACTCATTGCTTTGCCAATGGCTGAGCCTGTAGAGTTTGAGGGAGAGCGCTTGCCTGCAACCTATGCTAACTTCTTAATTATGAATGGGGCGGTGCTAGTGCCTACTTATAATAGTACTTTAGATAAAGTTGCGTTAGATGCTCTAAAACAAGTTTTTACAGATAGAGAGATTGTGGGCATAGATTGTTCGGTATTAATTAAACAGCATGGTTCGTTGCATTGTGTTACCATGCAATATCCTAAAATATAGATTGTTATGAAGAGAGATATAAAAGTTGGTTTAATTCAGTTAACCATTTCCGAAAATAGAGGTAACAACATTGCAAAGTTATGCGCTAAAGTGCGTGAGGCGGCCTCAAAAGGGGCTAATTTGGTGGTTTTGCAAGAGCTGCATAACTCGCTCTATTTTTGTCAGGTTGAAGATCCCGCAAATTTTGATTTGGCTGAGACAATTCCAGGGCCATCTACCGAAATATATGGTGCTTTGGCTAAAGAGTTGGGCATTGTTTTGGTTACCTCTCTTTTTGAGAAGCGTGCCGCAGGATTGCATCACAACACCTCGGTCGTTTTTGACACCGATGGTTCTATGGCTGGCAAATATCGTAAAATGCATATTCCTGATGATCCAGCTTATTACGAGAAGTTCTATTTTACCCCTGGCGATTTGGGTTTTGAACCTATTAAGACCTCTATTGGCACTTTAGGTGTTCTAATCTGTTGGGATCAATGGTATCCTGAGGCAGCTCGCTTAATGGCCTTAAAAGGGGCCGAAGTGCTTATCTATCCAACAGCTATTGGCTGGGAGTCAACCGATTCAGAAAGTGAAAAGGAGCGTCAAAAAGAGGCGTGGGTGCTTTCGCAACGTGGTCATGCAGTAGCTAACGGACTTTATGTAATTGCTGTAAATAGAGTAGGGTATGAGGCTGATCCTTTGGGAGTTACCAACGGAATTCAGTTTTGGGGAAATAGCTTTGTGGCTGGTCCTCAGGGTGAGATTATTGCTAAGGCTTCAAATTCTGATGAGGAGTTGATGGTGGTTGATATTAATTTGTCGAGAACCGAAGAGGTGCGTCGTATGTGGCCCTTTTTTAGAGATCGCCGTATAGATGCTTTTGGTGATTTAGTTAAGCGTTGGAGAGATTAATGAACGATCACTATCTATCTAAAATAAAGGAGTTTACACAATCTAGCGGCTTTTCGCATATCGAGCCCATTCAGACGTTATGGAGTGGCTATGGCGATATTAAACGATATCATCTCATCGATGGTGTTGCTCCGTCGGTAGTAGTTAAGCATGTGCGTTTGCCAAAGCATGTTGGTAGGGTTTCAGATATCTCGCATCAACGAAAAATACGTTCTTACGAGGTTGAGATTGCGTGGTATCAAAAATGGAATCATCTCTGTTCCGATGGTTGTCGTACACCTAATTGTCTTGGAGTTGAGGTTTTGGGCGATGAGATTCTGATAGTTTTGGAAGATCTCAATAGCTCGGGGTTTCCTCTGCGACGTCATTCATTGACGCTTAATCAAATAGTGCTCTGTTTAGATTGGCTAGCCAATTTTCATGCAACTTTTATGCAACAAGAGCCACTAGGTCTTTGGGAGATAGGTACTTATTGGCATTTAAATACTCGCCCCGAAGAGTTAAACGCCCTAAGTGATATTCCCCTTAAAAATGGAGCTGCCAAAATTGATCGGTTGTTGCAACAAACGCCTTATCAGACCTTTGTTCATGGCGATGCTAAGTTGGCAAATTTCTGCTTCTCGAAAACCGATGAGGTGGCTGCCGTCGATTTTCAGTATGTTGGCAAAGGTTGCGGAATGAAAGATGTGGCTTATTTTATTGGCAGTTTCCTCGATGAGGCGGAGAGCGAAAAGCATGAGACCTTTTTGCTCGACAGATATTTTAAAACGCTTCGAGCTGTTTTACAGCAAAAAAATAGTTCTTTAGATATTGATGCATTAGAGAGCTCATGGCGTGAGATGTTTCCAGTGGCTTGGACAGATTTTCACCGTTTTTACAAAGGATGGAGCTCGGGATATTGGAAACAGGATTGCTATAGCGAGAAGGTGGCCAGAGAGGTTTTAAAGCGCTATGTTTAATTGTAGATGATGACCAAAGAAAACCTCATTGGGCTACTCGAAATAGCTAAAAATGCAGCTTTAAGAGCGGGAAACTATATCTTAAACCATTCTATTACTCAAATAAATGTCAATCATAAGTTGGCGGGTAGCTCCTTAGCTTCTCAACTCTTTACGGAGGTTGATTTGGAGAGCGAGCGACTTATTCGTGAATCGTTATCTGATACATTTGAACGCTTTCAATTGGGTTGGCTTGCCGAAGAGGGTAGCGACAATGGAAGTCGCCTCGAAAAGCCCTATTTTTGGTCTGTTGATCCACTCGATGGAACGCTTCCGTTTGTAAATGGCGAGGCTGGATATGCTGTATCTATCGCATTAGTTAGTAATGCGGGAGAAGCTCTCATCGGTGTGGTTTTCGATCCTGTTATGGGTGATCTTTATCATGCAGCTAAAGGAAAGGGAGCCTATTTGAATGGAAAACAAATTGGTAGAAACACATTGATTGATAACGTATTTCATCTCTACATTGATAGAAGTTTTCATGAATCTTCACGTTTTCCTCTGCTTTTTGAAGTGTTAACCCAAAAATTGCCAAATATAGGTTGTAAAAGCATAGAGACGCATGTGGGAGCTGGTGCTGTGATGAATGGTTGCATGGCCTTGAGAAGAGGGAAGAGTGCCTATTTTAAATTTCCTAAGCCATCAGCTGGTGGTGGTAGTCTTTGGGATTTTTCCGCTATTTCGGCCATTTACAAAGAGGCTGAATGTTATGTAAGCGATATATATGGTAATCCATTGGATCTGAATAGACATGATTCAACGTTTATGAACCATCGGGGAGTGCTTTTTTGTACCGATGAGGCTATTGGTAATATTATTAAGGAAATATATTGCCAAGAGAAGAGTATCTTTAATGAGAAGTTGTAAAAAGTTAATTTAGTGCTTCTATCGCATGGGTTTGCTATCAACTAGTGTGTTGTGTCTGCGGCATTGGTTGTCAGCAAACCCATATTAGGTGGCGTAATTATTTTAGGTCGTCGATTTGTTCCTTTGTTAATCCAGCAAGTTCAATGATTTAAGAAATTGATTTTCCCATTTTCAGTGCATTTTTAGTAACTTTTTTAATTCCTTGTTCAAGACCTTCTATCATACCCTCTTCCTTGGCACTGTCTAAAGATTTTTTTAAGTCACGATAGTATTTCAAACTGTCTTCGTATGAACGTACTTGATCTGGTGTGAATCTAGCAATTTCGGCCGTTTCAAAAACCTTTTCGAATATCTTCTCTTTCAATTTGTCTGGTAATAAAGGTACGGCCAATGGCTGTGCCTCCTTCTACGTCGAAGATCATCCATTTGTTGGGTGTGAATTGTTTTGTTGTCATGGTCCTATTTTTATCAGTTTATTTACAAGGGTGCAACCTTTTAATTAATAATTCTGCAATATCCATATTAGCTCCGCCATATTATGTCGTTACATATTTTTATTTTACCTTCATTCTAAAACTCTTTCCAACATGGCTAACAAACAAATTCAAAGATACCTCTCCATTATCTCTTGTTTGAGATTGAAAAGGTCTACTTATAAAGAGATTGCCACCTATTGGCGGGATCAATGTGATCTCCTGAGTATAAAATACAATTTTTCCAAGCGTACGTTTGAGCGTGATATGATAGACATTGCCGAAGTTTATAGTGTCTCTATCTCTTATGATAATGCGTCGAAGAATTATTCGATAGACTCAGAGGAAGAGCACTATTTCGACAAGGTTAAACAGCGTCTATTGGAAAATGCTTTAACAAATTTTGCGCTTCAAATATATACGAAGGCAGATAGATGGATTGAGCTAGAACAAAGGAAAGTCACGGGTGTAGAGTTTCTACATCTTATATTAAAGGGGCTTGATAAATCTAAGCAATTAAAATTTACACACAATAATTTCTGGAAACCAGCCAGCATTAAAATAGTAGAACCGCTTGGGATCAAGGAGTTTAAACAGCGATGGTATTTGGTTGGCGCCGACACCAAAGATGGGGCAATCAAGATTTATGGCCTCGATAGAGTTTCAAACCTAGAAGTGCTAACTACCAACTATAAATACCCAAAAACGTTTGATATTCACCAATATTTCAAACACAATTTTGGCGTTGAGTTTGGTGCACCAGACAACCTACCTCAAGAGGTAATCCTCTCTTTTACCCCATTTCAAGCTCATTATATCAAAACGTTGCCTTTACATCCTACTCAAAAAATAGTGAAAGACGATGAAAATGAGTACCGCATTAGTTTAAATGTAAGGTTAACCTTCGATTTTCAAATGGAGATACTCTCTATGGGTGAGCATGTTACTGTTATTGCACCACAAGAATTGCGTGATTCAATTACCGAGAAACTACAAAAGAGTTTAAATAATTATATTTTTTAAGAACGACATAATTTG
>JAGPHP010000094.1 GCA_018055415.1 Breznakibacter sp.
ACACAAATCTCCTGAACACCCGAGAGCTCAGCCTTTGCATGCCCTTTAAAATGGTACATCACCGAGTCTGAGTTACTACAAGTACCCGCAATCTCTTTAAGTTTTAACTTATAATCGCCCTCGGCAGGTGCCGTAACTGTGGGCTTTTGCAAGGTATTATCGTCAAAGAGAACGGCTGGTTCAGCAACCCATTCAAATTTGTTGGTTGGTAAATCAAGAGGATCTGCATTAAGTGTAGCTTGGTAGTTACAAACCGAGGCATCGCTTCCCGCATAAGTTGTTGGGATGTGATCTACACGAACACTCATCTTCCCTGTACCATTATTAGTACCTTGAGAAAGAACCCACTCTCCGGGAATAATATTTTGCGGAATGGTACTATCAAAAACTTTATCGATTGTAACCTCGTAACTCTTTACCTCAGTGAGTGTTGTAGTCCAAGTTGTGTCGGGATTGTCGGCATCAATTTGAATCCAATCTGTTGATTTGACTTTTGAGTATTGAATCCAATCCGTTTCAGAATACTTAACAGTGTAGATAATACCGAATGGAGGAGTTCCTTTAAACTTTATCTTAAGAGTTCGCACTCCCGTTTCGCAATAAGCCGTGTCGCCGCTCAAAATTTGAGCCGCTGGAAGAGCTTGACCAAAACAAAGCATGCCAAATGACGAAAATATGAGCAGTATAAGACTAAAATATATCCTCTTCAACATTTGAATTATATTAAAATTGCCTCCTTAAAGATGAGCGATATAGATAAATTAAATATGATTTCTCTAGCCATAACAACAGCAAGAGAGCTACCTTGTTCAAAATCACAAAAATAGATGATCCCAACAAGGTGTTGTTTATCAAAAGTAGTAAATATCTTTAAACTTTGTTAATACCAGCGAAATATTTAATGAAATTGAGGATAAAAAAATGATTGATTCTAGATATTTATCCCAAGAGAGTCTATTAATCAACAACAAAATAGGATAAATATCATTTCAAACACCCAGATGAAGACACCGTGACGCACGATTAGAACTCAAAAATACTCTTCTGCTTAGGCGGATTTTTTCGTAAATCTTGGTTCTTATAATCTCGGGCAAGGTCTTGAAAACGTGCCAAAAAAGACTCCTCGGGGCTTGGTGCGGGAGATAAAAAGAGTTTTCCCTCCGGATCAATCAGAAAGTAGGTTGGAAAAACGCGAATCTTATAATCGGCTAATACAGAGGGTTGTTTGCTAAATGAAAGAGACTCCCAATCGAGTTTATTGCTCTTCATAAACTCTCGTGCTTTATCAAAATCACGATCTATAAAAATGGTTACAATCTCTAACTCTTTTCTTGTAAACGAATGAATTGTTTGCAGGGCTAATAGATCTCTCTTGCATGCGAAGTTGCGGCTATCCATAAAGTTCAGATAGACAAATTTTCCCTTATATTTCTTTAAGCTTCGCTCTTTACCTTTGCCGTTTTCCAAAACAAAATCGGGACTATTAAACCCAACTCTTAGCTTCAGAAGCGACTCCAAAATCTCTTCCGACCAACGGCGATTTAATGGCGTTACAAAGCTCTCTTTACTCTTCTCTATTAAAGAAATAATCTCATTTTTATCGTACAAATCAGAATAGTAAGCATCATATAAGTTTTTCAAGATAACGGCTTCTCGCAACGAATCATTCACCAAAAGTGTGCTCTCTTTCAGGGCAAAACTAATTGAATCGATGGATCTACTTTGCCAAGCCTTTTTGAGTGCCTCGGAATTTGTTGATGAAAATTTAAGCGACAAATAGCGATAAAACGAACTATTAAATGCCTCAAGATAAGCTGGATTATGGGGTTGAAAGGATCCCTCTTTAAAAAAACGACTGACCACAAACTCTTTACGGCGTTGAAATGTTAACTCATATAATTTTTGATAGGTAAAATGTCTGTATTGATTAAACCATTCATTATTAGAGTTATAAGTTGAGTCGAGATGAGCCATGATAGACAAAAATGGCTTCTCACTCTCTTTTTTGAATAGTTTATGCACATTGGAGACGTAATACGAGTTAAACTCATCGTCAAAAAGTGAAACTAATCGATTAAGTTCATCCTTATCTCCTTCTATTACTGCCAGCGGAAGAAGCGACGGGGCAAAAAATGGATTCAATTGATCTTCATCTTTTAACGGCTCAAATGGAGGTAACTCAATCTTATATTTTTCTCCTGGAGCTAAAATAAGTGTTCCCTCAATTTGCCCAAGATTTAGCGAAACTCGCATGGTTCCTACTAGTGGGAAAGTAGCTGTAAATGTTCCATCGTTCATAACCCAAAAGGAGACGAGCGTTGATTTGGAGTGCATTACGGGATTAGAGAGGTACTCTAATGAAAGATGGAGTCCTGCATAAGTAGGGGCAACTCCATAAATCGTAGTTGAATCACTATCTGTGGCCCAAAGGTTTGATAATGATGTAGATAAAAAACAACAAATTAGTAAAATTCTGCTTATCATGGAGCTAAAAACCCTTTATCACTAGCCTTTTTGGTAAAAAGAGCGATGCATCGCCCCCGTGTTTTATAATATCTCTAACAATAGACGAGTTTACATGCGTGTGCTCTGGCGCCGTTAGTAAAAAAACGGTATCGATATTTGTCATTTGCTTATTAGCCTGAGCTATAGCACGTTCAAACTCAAAATCGGCCGATGTACGTAATCCGCGCAAAATGGATTGTGCGCCTACTGATTTTGCAAAATCAACCGTTAAACCGCTATATCTTTCAACCGAAACTCTTGATTCATCGACAAAAACCCCACGAATCCACTCTTCTCTCTGTTCTAACGAGAAACATCCGCTTTTATTAGCGTTATAGCCTATAGAAATAACGATCCGATCAAACAGACTCAATCCACGATAAACGATATTTTCGTGACCAACGGTAAACGGATCAAACGAACCGGGGAATATGGCAACTCTCTCACTCATCATTTTTAAATTTTAAAGCAATCATAAAAACTTTATCTTCAATGCAGCAAAACTCGACATGCGTAAAAGAACCAATCCATGTTTGAATCTTGAAATATTAGTGTCACCATACACTCTATCTTTATAACGTATTGGCAAATCAATGATCTTCAGATTAAGCTTAAATGCTCCAAAGAGAAGGTCATAATCGCCAAATGGGTCAAATTCGCCAAAGAAAGAACGATTTGCGGCCAAACGGTGGTAATCTTTTCTAAACATAACTTTTGTACCACAAAGCGTATCCTTAACAGGCGCCTCGAGTATCCAAGTAAACATTTTGCTAAAGAAATGGTTTCCAATAACATTAAGTGTTCGCATCGCTTTTTTCTCCATTGGATAGACAAGACGAACTCCGTTGATAAATTCACCTTTACCAGAGGCAATTGCATTATAAAATTTTGGAAGATCCTCTGGCGGAACAGTTAAGTCAGCATCTAAAATCATTAAAATATCACCTGTTGCCTCAGCGTAACCTTTTCTTACAGCATCACCCTTTCCTTTGCCATCCTGCTGCATAATTCGAATATTATGCGAGTTCTTATATTTTTCTTGAATATTTTGAATTGTAGCCCATGTGTCATCGGTTGAATTTCCCTCAACAAAAATGATCTCCTGCTCCCGCCCAAACTTTGGCATTCGTAAGATAGCTTGCTCAATATTTCCACTTTCATTTCGAGCTGGAATAACAATTGTTGTAGAGAATTTGGAATTTACTACAGTTGCCTCTTCCTTGCGTGGCATTGGGCGTGCAAAAACGAATTTATTTAACGATAAATAGTTTATTAGGGGTAACTTAGAAATAAATCGGTTTACGAATCGTGAGATAAAAGGTATTCTGAAAGGAATTAGCATGCTGCGATTGCTCTTATAAGCCTCAAAGTCTGACAAATAGAGCAAATTTGCGATATCGACAGAAGAGAGCCAGTTTTGCTGAGGCATTTTCCTCTTATAACCAATCCACTCGGCAAATTTGATAATTGGCTCCCATAAATGGTTGTAGTATGTAATAATGATCTTGGTGCGAGGGTGCGAAACCTTTTGCAACTCAATAAAGAGTTGTTCAATATCTGTCACAACCCCAATTAAATTTGATACAACGATAACATCAAACGTTTCTGTTAACGTGATATTTTGACCATCCATGCAATGGAATTCGATGTTAGGAAAGCTCTCTTTGGCTTGATTAACAATTGGCTGACAGAAGTCTATTCCAACCTTTCGCTTTCCATTTAATGCTGCAATCATCTCTCCAGTTCCGCAACCCACATCCAACACCGACAAATCTGAGGTTACAAAATAGTTGATGTAATTAGTTATAGAGTTCCAATAAAAGCTTCGTTTGGAGCGATACTTTTTCCATGAAGCCGCATTTTGATTGTAATAATCTTTTATCGTTTGATAATTTTCCATATTCAGTCTATCAATTCTATCCTAAAAAAGTACAGTTAGCAATTCACCTTACGTATTATCACTGTTTCAAAGAGTGAAGTAAATCTATTTAATGGCTTCAAAATCCACTCGAGAGCAACTATCAGAGGATAACTCCATCCTGGCAAAAATGAAGCGACAGAGTAGCCACCCGAAAGGAGATATCTCAAAGGGGTATGGCAAAACTTCTTTTCAATACTTAATTTTGGGAAACGACTCGTAAAGAGATCAATATCTCGATGAAAAATTATCCAACTTAGGGCCTGATTGCTGTCAAACAACGGATTGGAAGAGTTGATTATCCAATCTTGTTGCAATAAATCAAATGGTTCGTGATGAAAATTCTTATATATAAATCGACTAAAAATCGTATTAGCTGGCTCTGTGATGTAAAGAATCCCATTATTGCACAACGCTCTTTCTGCTTCCTTAAAAAAGGTGTTACAATCAGGAATGTGGTGCAACGTATTAAGCATAAAAATAGCGTCAACACTCTCATTTTCAAATGGCAATTTTTCTGCACGACACACCAAATCACACCCAGGCAAAGGTATTACGTCGGTTGTTATAACTAAAGGAGCAATCTCTTTTAAAACTCCTCCGCCCGAACCCAATTCAATAATTTTTTTTCCTTCTAAAGGAGAAACATAATCAAGAAACACTTGATACCAGTCAAGATACGTTTTATACAATATCTTCTTACTTTTCAAAATCCTGTTATGTTCAACAAATATATCTGCCAGTGCTTTGTTATCCATTGGTACTAATTAATGTTTTCATAATTAACCTTATATAAAGCTGCTGGCTCATTTGTCCCACCTTCGCTTTTTAACTCTGTGAAGGCTTTTGGGTACTTTTGAATAATAACAGTCATATAACGATGGAGTGTATTAATAACATCACCACTGTTAACTTCTGGATTTTTACGCAAACTTGCCAAAATTATATGAGTCACTTTGGCATCCTTCAGCTGCTTAACTAGCTCATCTGCATTGTCTGAGTTAAAGCGAAATATCCCATAAAACTTCTTTCCATTGCAGTAAATGCGTGCCATATCAGGCTTTCTAACAGCAATATAGCTGTCGGATGGAAGTGTATTTGAGGCATGTTCTGCCAATTTTAGATAGTTCTCCCAATCGGGGGTATAACCTTGGTATTTGTTGGTAGTGAGATTGGCAACTAAATTTTTTACTTCAAACTTTTTAGACGACGAAACCAATACAAGAACTGTAATCGAAGCAACCAATATCAGAAAAGTAATTTGGAGCTCTTTAAAACTCTTATTAGATAAGATGGTGTAAATGAAGAGCGATAGAAGAAGTAAAATAATCGGGACATAGGGTACAATTAACCTATATTGATCCCATATTTTTTGAATTGAGACGAACGTTCCCAGCAGTGCCAATGCGGCGTAAACTAAGAGAAAAAGGTATTCGTGATTTTTTCGAAATATATACCAAAATCCTGCACCCATTACAAGATAAAATACAATGGTAAAAACAACCGAGTACTCTTTGTTGGTAGCCGCTTTAGCTCCCACAATTTTTAGAAATTGCTTTCCAATATACAGATTTGAATTGTCCACAATGCGCATCAAATATCCTCCAAAATCCTCTTTCCCCTCTTTTAAATCATAAGGATGTTTATAGGTCAATGTAGATAATTGTGACTGCGGTTCAGCGCCATTCTTTTGAAAAGTAAACTCCACAACTTTAATACCACCAAACAGAACTATCGTAGTCACCAGAACTATTGCCAGCTCTTTAAACTTAACTTTTAATAGAAAAATAAACGCTGCTGAAATAATTAAAACAGCCCCAATTGTGCGAGTTTGAAATACGAGAAACAGTAAACCTCCCAAGATTAGTAACTCAATAAGTTCACTCTTATCTATACGATCAGATTTATGAGAATACTTGTCAAAATATCTGAAAAAGCGCCAAAAGAAGAGGGCTTGTAGCATCATAAAAAGAGCTTCCGAATAGGTTTGACTAGCGTAATTAAGGATATAAGAGTTTATTCCTAATAATATAACCGACACAAATAAAACCAAATGTGGAACACGTCCCTTCAAGGCCCTCGTAAAGAAGAATATGGAGGCTAACATGAAAATTAACGAGGTAAATTTTAATAACGGTAGCTTGATGCCAAAAATCGTGATGACACTTGCAAGAAAAAGAGGATAAATGGGTCCCTGAAAAGCTGGAAATTTCCCATCCTGAATAAAGTCTGCAGCTCTATTTATGTAGGCGCTATCGTCACCACCTTCGTCCAATCTTAAATTGAAAAGTAAGATCCCAAAGATAAATGCGATCAAAAGCGGTAAATAGATCAGCAGTTTTGGATGAGATTCGAAATAAGTCTCAACTTTTTGAAAAAGAGTGAACGACACCTCTTCTTGTTGTTTCTTCTTGGCCATTTAAATAAACTATTACTATAATGAATAAACGCAAAACATACAAAATTGCAAAAACTATTTCAGTTGTTATAATTAAATCTAATTAAATATCAGAGTTCATAGTTAAGAGAGTATCAATTTACTATTTTTACACTCCTTAAATAATTAAAAATAGAGAGATGAGAGTTCATTTTATAGCGATAGGTGGTGCTGCAATGCACAATTTAGCCATTGCCCTACATAAAAAGGGATTTCAAGTAACGGGATCCGACGATGAAATTTTTGAACCGTCAAAAGGACGACTGGCACAACATGGCCTACTTCCTGATACAGAGGGATGGAATCCGGCAAAAATAACGAACGAACTTGACGCAGTTATTTTAGGAATGCACGCACGTCAAGATAATCCCGAACTTCAAAAAGCACTTGAGATTGGAGTAAAAGTCTATTCCTATCCCGAATATCTTTATGAAGCCACCAAAGAGAAAAAGCGTGTCGTTATTGGCGGAAGTCACGGTAAAACCACTATCACATCCATGATAATGCATGTTTTAAACCATCAAAAAATGGCGTTCGACTACATGGTTGGCGCTCAAATAGAGGGTTTTGACACCATGGTGAGCCTTACGAATGAGGCACCGATAGCAATTTTTGAGGGAGATGAGTACTTAACCTCTCCTATTGACTTACGACCAAAATTTCATCTTTACAAGCCTCATATAGCATTAGTTAGCGGCATTGCATGGGATCACATAAACGTCTTTCCAACGTGGGAAAACTATATTGAGCAGTTCTCCATTTTTGCCCACATGGTTGCTCCAGGCGGCTCATTTATCTATTATGATGGAGATGAAGAGCTCCATAAAATTGCCAAAACTCTCTCAAAAGAGATAGAAACGGTTAATTATAAAGGGGTTGCAAATACAATTAAAAACGATAAAGCTGTACTTCTTTTAAAAGATGGCGTAGAGTTGGCTGTTCCATTTTTTGGTCAACACAACATGCAAAACCTTGATGGAGCACGCTTGGTTTGCAATAGATTAGGAGTAAGCGATGATGCCTTTTTTGATGCCATCAAAACATTCAAAGGAGCTTCAAAACGCCTACAAATACTACAACAAGGCGACAACTCAACCATCTTTTTAGATTTTGCCCACTCGCCATCTAAACTTAAAGCTACGACTAAAGCCGTTAAGGAGCAATTTCCTGAACGTGAATTAGTTGCCTGTATGGAATTACACACCTTTAGCAGCTTAAAACGAGAGTTTTTGCCTCATTATAAGGGGAGTATGGCCATGGCAGACAAAGCTTACGTCTATTTCAATCCCGAAGTTATTAAACACAAGAAGCTCGATCCAATCACTGCAGAAGAGGTTAAAGAGGCCTTTGGTGGCGATAATGTTACTGTTTTTACCAATAGTTTAGAGCTTCAACAGCTTTTGCGAGGCGAAAAGTGGTACAAACGCACACTCCTGCTTATGAGTAGCGGTAATTTTGATGGCATCGACTTTAAAAACTTCTCGAAGGATTTGATTGTTGGGCTATCATGTATGTAAGATTTTCGAAAGCAATAGAATGTTAGATAAATTTCCCAAGTCACTTTTTACTCTAAAATGGTTGGCTATTGCTCTCATTGTTGGAACATTAGCTGGATTATCGTCTGCGCTATTTTTAATATCACTCGATTGGGTTACCAAGTTCAGAGAAGAGCATCTATATCTCATCTACCTCCTTCCTATTGCGGGAGTGGCCATTGCAGCTATGTATCACTACTTCGGCCAAGATGTAGCAAAGGGTAATAATCAGCTCATTGAAGAGGTTGAAAATCCACAAAACACCATTCCACTAAAGATGGCTCCTTTTGTGCTTATTGGAACTTTAGTAACACATCTTTTTGGTGGTTCGGCAGGTAGAGAGGGTACAGCTGTGCAAATGGGTGGCTCTTTAGCCGATCAACTCTCAACATTTGTTAAGTTTTCAAAGGCAAACAGACGAATTCTTATTGTAACGGGGATAAGTGGGGGGTTTGCTGCGGTTTTTGGTACTCCACTTGCGGCTACAGTATTTGCCTTGGAGGTGCTGGTTATAGGCCAATTGCGATACGATGCGCTGGTGCCGGCACTGCTGTCGGCTTTAATAGCTTATTGGGTTTGCAATCTTATTCCTTGGGTACACCATACGCACTATTATATTGGCGATATTCCACCATTTTCACCCATAACGC
>JAGPHP010000274.1 GCA_018055415.1 Breznakibacter sp.
GTTAATTTTAGCCTTGAACGCCTCTATATAATTATCCCTTTCAAGCACTGTTTGGATGTATGTATCATCAAAGCCAATAGCAGCCCTCAACCACCCTCTATCGGGTGTATGGATTGCCCAGTAATCAAAATACCCGATATAAAAGAGCGTATAACCATTTCCAGAAGCCTCATAGGACAACTCCACTTCAATATTTGGATCGGTGCCAAACTGCTCAATTTCTTTAACAGTTTTTACCACTTCGGGAATGTTAACCACCTCTTCTGCCAAAGCTTGGAAATTCACTGGAATATTAGTGGGTATAATCTTTGCCATTGTATTTACTCTTCGCGATATTATTCTCATTAAAGTGCAAAGCTATCACCTAGATAGCTTTGCTTAAATATAACCCATCACGCAGGTGCATTAAACCAATTCGGATTTGTTATAAAACGCTGCCCAGTTGAGAGCGCGATAGTTTTGCAATTTACATCAATTAACGGCTGGTCATGCTTATTCTTGAAGTCCAATAGTCGGCTAAGATTTCTCACAGCCTCATTAGAGCGAACAATATAATTGGCGTAAAACAAGAACTTCCGACTATCTAAAATCCCTCTAAATTTTTCCAAGACCGCAACCACTTCTTCATTTTCCAAAATAACGCGCTCACAAAGATGGCGAACTAACTCATAAGCATCCTTATCAAATAATCCCGCATGTTTATTAGCACTACTATATAAAGCAATCAAGTGATGTACATATTCCACGGCGACAGGGATAGCATCGTATGGAATGTCTTCGATGTGATTCACGTTAAAACGTTGATGAATCAACTTCCATGCTTCATTCACATTTAAGTGCTTGGTCTTGGTCACCAATAGTGCATGCGCTTCATGAAGTGCTGTGCGTTCAGATTTGTGGGTTTTGGCTAAAATCTCTTGACGACGGAAGTAACAATCTTCCAGTTGCTCAAAGATATCCCATGCCTGATCCGTATCGAGCATCTTGGCGTGACGTGCTGCTCCACGTTCTGTCCATAGGGTTAGGTGGGAAACCCTTTTATTAACCAACCCTCTTAAAGATGGTTGGTTCTTAAAATCTTTTAACTCCTGACCTATGATCTTAAAAAAATGCTTCCCTTCTATAAATCTCTTACTGTTTCGGAGAAAATTATTTTGAATATTCTTTGATTCGGTGCCATAAAAATCCGCCATCATTTCAGTTGTAATAACGGGAATAGATTTGAAATTAACGATTGATACTTGGGTATTATTGATTTGTGCTATATTGGTCATGTCTTAAATCTCCTGTGGTTTAGACACAAGCCCCGTGAATCTTGGTCGTGAAACGGGGCTTTCTTTTGGCATTAAAATAACACCATTGACAATACTGTATTACGACATTATTCTTATGTCAATATCTTTTTAAGAGTTGGTGTAATGATTGATAAAGTAAGAACCTTGAATCAAGAGGATTGGAAGCGTACGCAAATACGTATGCCACAAGAGCAATATCAAACAGTGGTTGATTATGCTGAAAAAAATAATCTCTCCCTTAATTCAGCAGTTTTAGAGCTATTAGATAAGGCGCTAGATTCAGATAGTGCTGTGAACGTAAATGATCAATCTATTTCCAAAATAGCCGACAAGATTGTTGAGCTATTAAAAAAAGCACCCTAGGGTGCTTTATTCAATCGACTCAGTAGTTTATTCAACTCATACTTATCAGAGAGTTGATCGGCTAACCCCGCTTCAACAACCTCTCTCGCTTTGGTTAAATACTTATCCTTTGTTGACTGCCTTTTAACAGTGTCACTCTTCCTGATATGCGCATTAAAAATGTTTGTGTAAACACAGGTATGCGCCTTCTTAAACTCTACGATAAGCTTTGAGATTATTGCCTCAAATGTTGTTTTATCAAAAATAAAACCCTGCTGTCTGATTATCTCCAATTTGTTGCGCGCTAGGTCTAATCTACTTTGAGCAGTATCCACATGGTGTGTATCCTTTACCACATCTAAACTCTCTACAATAATTTGCAACTCTCGTAAACAATAGTCCTTGATGGCATCACTATCTGAATAAAAATTTTCAGGATTATATAAGTGGTAATACGGAAATCTACCAAAAGCTAAATCGTAAGCTACCCGACTAAAAGTCTTCATATTCCGCTTCGCTTCCATTAACTCGTGGCTGAACCTTGCCCTGAGGTTTTTAGATAAAACATACTGACCTTTAGAAATCTTATCCCTAACATTTGATTCAGTTAAGCTTATTAAGCAACAACGACACCCTCGCTTTATTGTCATCCAGTGATCGACTGAGTGCTCTATAAATTCCTCGTCAAGAACATGATAAATCATATTTTTATGCAGCAAACACTCCTTTGGGCAATGCATATCATCACAAGGACTCCATAAAACATATACTCTATCAAATTTAGACCCACTATTATTAAGTGCTGTTTCTTTTGCTTTTTTTTGATCCTCTAAAAAGCAATGTCTATTAAAAAACCACGCAGCATAGTAATGATCCTCTTTTAGCAACTCTCGATCTATTTGAGAGTGTAGAAACCTGGGGTTAAGCTGAATGTACCTATCCACAAACTTCTCATATAAACTCGGGTATTTTTTAAGTTTATAATTTTTAATGTCAGATGCTATATCCAATATTTCAAACTTAAAAAAGTTATGATCAGCCTTGCATTCAACCCCAATGCTGGATAAAAGGTTAATTTCCTCACCTGTAAATGAGCTATTAAACCAGTTTTTATAAGCAACTCTGCTGGTACTATTGCTC
>JAGPHP010000275.1 GCA_018055415.1 Breznakibacter sp.
AGTTGAGAGACCCTTACTTTAACTATGGCAAACTCGGCTGCCACAAAAAAACCGTTTAAAGCAACTAAAATTAGGGTTATTAATATATCAGAGATCATAAAATGCTGTAAGTAAACTTGGTACAAATCTATATAAAATGTTTGCTATTTTCAAGGGATAGAGCATAATATGTTTAAATGATGAGGGGGTGAGGATGGTTTTTTTGAGTTAAAAATTCTTTAAATTAATGGAAATTGTCGTTTGAAAGGTTAAATGACCCTATGTTTGAGTTTGCACTATCTGTAAAATAAACTGTATCTTTGGCCCTCCTAAAAAAATGAATAATGAGTTTTGAAAAAGAGTTAAATATTCGCAGCGGATCAGCATGCGAACTATGTGGAGCAACTGGTGAACTTGCTAGTTTTGAGGTAGCACCAATTCGTAATAATGGGTCAGATGATTATGCATTTTTGTGCCCAACATGTATTAGTCAAATCAAAGATGCAGCGTTAACCGATGTAAATCATTGGCGTTGTTTAAATGAGAGTATGTGGAGCACAACTCCTGCGGTACAGGTGTTGGCTTGGCGAATGCTTAATCGCTTAAAAGCCGAGAATTGGTGTAGCGATTTGCTTGATATGCTCTATTTGGATGATGAGACGTTGGCTTGGGCTAAACAAGGAGCAGAGGTTGTTGCTGAGGGTGCAATTAAGCATGTGGATAGCAATGGTGTGGTTCTTCAGAATGGCGACACCGTTGTGTTAATCAAAGACTTAAACGTTAAAGGAGGTGGTTTTACTGCAAAACGCGGAACTGCCGTAAGAGGCATTCGCCTAGATCCTGATAATGCCGAATATATTGAGGGAAAAGTGGACGGACAACAGATTGTGATCTTAACACAATACACAAAAAAGTCGTAGTTTAACCATATATCTATTAATTGGGCTTAGGCACTCCAACAGATCAATTTGTTGGAGTGTTTGAGCCTTTTTTATTTCAATATACCCATTGTATGCGATAGAGATACCCAATTTGAGGGATTCAATTCTAATATTTCACCATTAATAGTGATTGTGTCACCTCTCAGCCAGGACTATTTTTGTATCATAAACTAAAATATGATATGATGAGAAAAATTACCCTATTGTTATTGTTTGTATTAGGTGTTGGTTATGCCATTGCGCAGGAGAGTGCCACAAATGGTTTGTTGGTTAAAAATACAGCAGATAAACTTTTAGAGAAGGATAGTAAGCTTCAAATTGGTGGTTATGGCGAGGTGCAATATTTTCAACCTATCGATGATGAGGTGTATAAGCAAGGAAAGCTTGATGTGACTCGTATGGTGCTCTTTTTTGGATATAATTTTAATAGTCGCACCCAATTTATTAGTGAAATCGAGTTTGAGCATGTTAAAGAGTTGTGGGTTGAGCAGGCATTTTTGCAATATAAGCTTAATAATTACATCTCATTACGAGGCGGCTTGTTGTTAGTGCCTATGGGTATTATCAACGAATATCACGAGCCTACAACTTTTTTAGGCGTATCGCGTCCTTACATCGATCGTACCATTGCTCCAACTACTTAGCGCGAAATAGGTATTGGTGCGGCGGGAGGCTATGTTCCTGCTGCTTTAAAGTATCAGCTATATATTGTAAATGGCTTTAACGGCTTTGATACCGATGCAAAATTCAATGCAAAAAATGGTTTAAGAGATGGTCGTCAAAGAGGTGCTGAATCGTATATGACCACTCCTAACGTTACCGGGAAGGTTGAGTATTATGGTATTAAAGGTCTGAATCTTGGTTTGTCGGGCTATTTCGGTAAATCTCAATCAAAAGCCTATGAAGGGCTAGCCAAAGATGACGCTCAAAAAGTGGCAACAGCCGATTCAACGGTTGTTGGTATCTCAATGGTTGGTTTAGATGCACGTTATGTTAATGGTGGATTGCAGTTGCGAGGACAAGGTTATTTTACTTCTCTATCGAACACCGATCAATATAATAGTTATTCAAAAAACACGGTGAAATCGGGCAATGAGATTGGTAGTCAAATGGTTGGCTACTATTTAGAAGCTGGTTATAATGTTCTTCGTTTTATTAAAGGTACCGAAAAGGAGTTAGTTCCATTTGTTAGATACGAAAAGTACGATACACAGCATGCGGTAGAAAGCAATACTGTAAAAAATGATGCGAATGATATCAAAGCGGTAGTAACCGGGTTAAATTTTAAATTATCACCTGGAGCTGTAGTAAAAGCAGACATGTCGTTTGTGAAGTCAGAGGCTGCTACCGATTGGACAAAGAGTGTTAACCTAGGTATTGGTGTAACCTTTTAATTGTTAGTTTACTATATATGTGAATATTATTTGACGGGTGGTTTGCAATTCCATCCGTCAATACTTTTTTAATGATATGAGACTCACTTTTCTAATATTTATCTTGTTTTTGCTCCCTTATTTTGGGTTTGCAGTTGAAAAGAGCGAATCGGTGCATCAGCCCAAGGCATTGATAAAGGAGGTGCTAAAACTTGGTGTTCATAATGTTGATAGCGCGCTTACGGTTATTCAGTTAAAGGATTCAACGGCCAATTGTGATAGAGGGAGCTTTTATCGTATATCGACTCAGAAATCGTCCTTGTATTACTATGTTGGGCGGGTTAATAGTTGTAGGGTTGGGGGATGCTCCGTAGAGATGGGTCCGAACGTGGATTATGAGTATTTCGACTATTTTATAATTTTCAATGAAGATGGAGAGGTGGATTTAGTGCGCGTTTTTAACTATCAAGCCACTCATGGAC
>JAGPHP010000095.1 GCA_018055415.1 Breznakibacter sp.
CTTCTCATTAGATTAATGTATTTCATTGGTGTTAATATCATCCAAATTATCATCGGTAGTTACAATTTTATGCTTGCTCACTCGCTCTTGCAAACTTTGGAAGATGATGAAGAGCGTTGGGATTACTAATACCCCAATGATAGTACCAACCAACATACCTCCAATGGCACTAATACCGATAGATTTGTTTCCAATGGCACCTGCACCGTGAGCTACAGCTAATGGCAACAAGCCAAAGATAAAGGCAAATGAGGTCATTAAAATGGGTCTCAAACGTGCCACCGCCCCACTAACTGCCGCCTTAATAATGCTCATACCAGCCTTACGTCGTTGCAAAGCATACTCCACAATAAGGATAGCATTTTTGGCTAGGAGACCAATAAGCATGATGAGCGATATCTGTACATAAATATTATTCATGATACCACTTCCACTCATGAGCGAGCTAAAGATGAAGATAAACACACCCGCCAAACCAATTGGAAGCGAGAAGATTACCGCTAGAGGCAAAATATAACTCTCATAAAGTGCGGCTAACAATAGATAGACGAATACAATACAAAGCGCAAATATAATGGCTGTTTGATTGCTGCTATTCTTCTCCTCGCGACTCATTCCACCAAAATCGTAGGCATAACCATCGGGTAGTTCAATCTCCTCTAAAGCTTTTATGACACTTCCGGTGTTATACCCTTTCATGAAGTTTGGAATTACCGTAATATCCATGGAAGTATAGAGGTTAAAGCGCGTTAATGTCTGCGGGCCCGTAACATCTGTCAGTGTAATAAACTCGGTGATTGGAGCCATGCGTCCACTTGCCGTTTTAACAGATATACCACTTAAATCATCGAGCTTAGATCGAAATTGTGGTGCTGCCTGAACCATTACACGATATTGCTTACCATAGACATTAAAGTTCGACACATACATACTTCCCACGTAGGCTTGCATGGCGCTCATCACATCAGTTAGTGAGATTCCAGCATCTTTAATCTTGGCAATATTAGCCTCAATCTGCTTTTGCGGGAAACGAGGGTCGAAACTGTTCATCACCATCATCACCTCATCGCGTTTTCTTAGTTTATCAAGAAAATCGTTGGTAACGCCATAAAATTTATTTACATCACCACCCGTTTTATCTTGCATTTTAAGCTCAACACCACTACTCATACCAAACCCTTGAAGAGTAGGCGTTCCGAAGAACATAAACGTAGCGCTGGTTATATTTTGAGTTCGCTCCTTAAGCATTGCAACCACCTCGGGCGACGTATTTTCGCGCTCGTTCCAAGGTTTTAGTTTGATAATTAATGAACCGTAAGGACTACCCGTACCAGCAATTAAACTCATACCTGTAATACTTGTAACGCTTATCACATTTGGAATTCCTTCGGCAATTTTAACAGTCTCTCTCACCAAGCTATCGGTTCTTTCGAGCGATGCCCCAGGAGGTAATGAAATAAAACCCATCACGATACCACTATCTTCGGCAGGCACAAAACCTACTGGCAACATCTTCATTAAACCGACTAAAACAACCGTAAAGAAGAGAATTATGGCTACAGTAATCCAACGATGACTCTTTTTACCCAAATATTTGAGAGACGAACCATATTTATTGGTCATGGCATTGAAGCCAATGTTAAACTTTTTGTAAAAACGTTTGAAGATGCTCTTCTCCTTCATCTCATCATCATGCGACTTTAAGAAGAGCGCACAAAGAGCTGGACTTAAGGTTAATGCGTTAATGGCCGATATAAAGATGGCGATAGCAAGCGTTAATCCAAACTGTTTGAAAAAGACTCCACTGGTTCCGCCAATAAAACTAACGGGGATAAACACCGCCGACATCACAAGAGTAATAGATACGATAGCTGGAGCAATCTCCCCCAACGCTGTTACGGTTGCTTTGTGAGGATCTTTTTCGCCTGCATCCATCTGTGCATGAACCGCCTCAACAACCACAATCGCATCATCCACCACAATTCCAATGGCCAGTACAAGGGCGAAAAGTGTTAAAAGATTGATGGAGAAACCAAATAGAAGCAAGAAGAAGAAGGTACCAATAATTGCGACAGGCACTGCAATAGCAGGAATTAAAGTGGCTCTGATATTCTGCAAGAAGATGTAAACCACAATAAACACTAAGATAAACGCTTCAAAGAGTGTATGAAGCACCTTTTCAATAGAAGCATCAAGGAATGCACTCGCATCCAACTCGTAATTATAATGGAATCCCTCAGGGAAGCTTTCAGCCTCTTTAGCAATCTCATGCTTAACCAGATCGATTACATCCTTCGCGTTTGATCCGGCCGTTTGACTTACCGCAATTACAATGGCAGGATTGCCGTTATTTTCAGAATATACGCTATAACTAAGCGATCCTAATTCGATATTTGCAACATCTTTCAAACGAAGAATTTGTGATTTATTAGATCGAACAATGATGTTTTCAAACTCCTCTGTAGATTTTAGTCGCCCAGTATATCTTAAAGCATATTGAAACGACTGATCGCTATTAGCGCCCAACTCACCTGGAGCCGCCTCAATGTTTTGATCTCTTAGAGCAGCAATCACCTCCGATGGATTTAGCGCATAAGCAGCCATTGCATCGGGTTTAAGCCACACGCGCATTGAGTAATCTTTTGATCCATAAATCATTGCATCCCCTACCCCAGGCACACGCTTTATTTGAGGTAAGATATTGATATTGGCATAGTTTTGAATAAACTGGCCATCGTAATCAGGATTGGTTGATGACACCGAGATTAGCAAAAGCATACTACTCTGTTGTTTACGAACTGTAATACCCGCTTGAATAACTTCCGATGGCAAGAGAGAAGTAGCCTGCGAAACCCTATTTTGCACGTTTACGGTAGCAATATCGGGATTAGTACCTTGTTTGAAGAAAACGGTGATGGTAGCACCTCCACCATTCGAGGCAGACGAAGTCATGTAGGTCATACCCTCCACGCCGTTGATCGACTCCTCAAGTGGAACAATCACACTGTTTAAAACCGCATCGGCATTAGCGCCACTGTAAGAAGTAGAAACCATAACTGTTGGAGGCGCAATGTTAGGATATTGCTCAATGGGTAACGTAACGATACCAATTCCCCCCAAAACAACGAAGAGTATCGATATTACGGTCGAGAGAACGGGTCTATCTATAAATGTTTTTAACATTATGTTATAATTTTAAGTGAATTGAGAAGAGAGGGAAATAAGGGGAATAGGTGGAAATAGATGGAAATAAGTAGAAATAGATGGAAATAGGTGGAAGATATTTCTTGTATTTCTTGTATTTCTTGTATTTCTTGTATTTCTATATATTTCTATGTATTTCTATGTATTTCTTATTTCTCGTAACTCTTATATCTCTTTAATTTTCTTACCATTCTTAAGAGTTGCTATTCCATCAATAACAACCTTATCACCAGCGCTTAAGCCGCTCAGAACAGCAAAAGATTTGCCATCGGGAGTTGATTTTACAGTGATAACCTTTTGCATAACGGAGTCTCCCTCAACTTTATAAACCAATATCTTATCTTGTTGACTCAATGTTGCTCGTTGAGGTATAAGAAGCGTATTTTTAACCATTCGTGGGATGATGATTTTACCACTGGTACCGCTGCGCAATAGCCCCTTGGTGTTTTTGAAAGAAGCTCTAAAATTAACAGAACCCGTATATGCGTCAACAACACCTGAAATGGTCTCTATACGACCAGCTTCATCGTATTCGCTTCCATCAGCTAAACGAAGTGAGATGGCTGGCATATTCTTAATTTTTTCGGCCTGAGTATCACCTGGCCAGCTTCTCATAAACTCTAGCAACTCTTTTTCATTAAGCGAAAAATTGGCGATTACATTTACAGTATTAGCTACCGTAGTCAATACTGTAGAACTTGTAACCAAGCTACCCGAACGAAAAGGAACCGCTCCTACAACACCATCAACAGGACTGGTAACTTGAGTAAAACCAATGGTTGCTTTTGCCTGATCGAGAGCAGCTTTAGCAGAGGCCACGTTATTTTCGTATGTCTTGATTCGCACTTCGCTAATAATGCCCTTTTCGGCAAGAGGACGCATACGTTCAACATCTAATTTAGCCGTATTATAATTAGCCGTAGCATTTTCGAGGAGTTGAACCGAAGATGGAGAGCTAATTTTAAACAGAATCTGTCCCTTTTTCACAATAGAACCCTCATCCACATAAACCGTCTCAATAAATCCCTCTACGCGTGGTTTAATATCCACATCTGCTTCACCCTTTAAAATAACCGGATAAACAGAGTTTAGCTCTACATCTTGAGCCGTCAAAGTGGCTACAGGATACGAGCCAACGGTTGCAGCGGGTGTATTTGCAGCTCCTTGTTTGTTTTTGCAAGCAACAGCCATCAAGAGAATTACCCCTCCCAAAATAAACTTACGATAATTCATATTTAACATTTTAATTAAGTTACAATTATTGATTTAGATTATGATTGAATTTATATACTATTGACATTGTCAACTATTAGAGCAAAAAAAGGTTATTTCTGAGCATTTTCACGAATACGATCAATGACATTAAAGAAACCTTCTAAATCCTCCTTGGTTATCCCCTGAAGAAGCTCTTTAGAAACTTGATCCTCAATCTCAAATACACGATTAGTTAACGAAATACCTTTTTCTGTGAGTTCAAGAACATTTCTTCGTCTGTCGTTTGGGTCGGCAACACGTCTTAGCAAATCATCCTTCTCTAAACAATCAACCATGCGGAGTATAACAGATTTGTCCTTACCCATAATGTCAACCAAATCCTGCTGTACAACAGATTCGCATTTGTGGCGTATAATCAGCAACACGACAATTTGATCCATTGATTGCGTTACGCCCTCTTGGCACATCTTAGTGACCATTGGGCGTTTTATCAAATGCCCAGTAGAGCCAAATGTTCGAAGTAATTTGTTTCTATCTATTGATATCATGCTATAAATTTTACGACACAAAGATAAAGTCAACAGTTGATTTTTGCAACTATTCAACTATTCTTTTGTAAAACATTTGTGTTAAAAAAATATAACAAAATTGCGCATTAAAAATTCATTAAGAATTCATGCAAGTCATCATTGGGTTGAATATTGAGTTTTTTACGTAGCCTATTTCTAGCTTTATCAATACCACTAGGAGTAATATTCATTAAGGAGGCTATCTCTTTAGAGGACATATTTAACCGTAAATAGGCACACAATTTAAGGTTTGTTCGGGTTAAATCGGGATATTTGGCTAAAAGTCGAGTGAGCAAATTACGATATACCTGATCAAAGTTATATTCAAACTGCTCCCAGTAGATATCTGCCTCCATCTCATCATCAACCAAACTAATTAACTCACTAACATTGAACCCATTATGTGAGGCAGTATTAAGTTCCTCGAGTTTGCCCTTAATTTGCTCGAGCGACTCATTCTTATTTAAAAGTAAAAGAGTATTTGAGGCAATTTCCGATTTCAACTCTTCGTTGCGTCTTTCAATAAGCTCCTTCTCTCGTTCTACGGCTCTCTCCCGAATTTTTCGTTTATGTATATTAAGAGTTCTTCTATAAAGGAGATAAATGGAAGAGAGTATTAGGGCAAATAATAAGATACGAAACCACCACTGATGATAAAACGGAGGAATTATGGTTATATTTAGAGTGATATGATCCCTATTCCAAACACCCGCAGAATTTGTAGAGGTTAAATGAAATGTATAATCTCCTCCCGATAGGTTGGTATAAGTAGCACTGCGCTGCAAAGAAGACGCATAAACCCACTCATTATCAAACCCTTGCAACTTATACCTATATTTTATTTTAGTAGGCTTATTGTACTCAACTGCGGCAAAATCAATGGTAAAGGCATTTTCACTAGATGTTAGCAACACATCGCCTCCTTTCAATATGGATTTTTTAATCAACACACGACCATGATAAGATTTGCCAACTTCAATAGGATTATTAAATGCCTTAACGCTCGTAAAAATTAAATTAGGAAAGGGTTTACGAAACTCTATTATATATGGATTAAAGCTACAAACACCATCAACAGTTCCAAAATAGAGATTCCCTTGGTCATCTATGGTACTACTATTCCAATTAAACTCATTGCTAAAAAAATCTTCGGTATCAGCCATATTATAAAAGACTCGGTAACTGGATCGAATTTAACCAAACCATTTTTAGTGCTTATCCACAAACAACCACTCGTATCCTCTTCAATACTTTGTATAGCAAGACTAGGTAATTCGCCCTTTTTACCATAACTTTTAAAAACGCCGGGCTCTATCATTCGCATTAATCCACCACCATCGGTACCAATCCACAATTGTCGTCGCGAATCGTAAAAAAGATCCGTAACAACATCATCACTTAAACTACTCGGATTATCGGGATTATGAAAAAAACGACGACATTTATGTGTCGCATAATCCATCTGATTTAATCCACTTAATGTTCCAACCCAAACATTACCTACCGAGTCTTGAACCAAAGCTGAAACTTGCGTGTGCTATAAACTTGTTGAGTCGTGGTAAAGTTGAGGAATATGTGTAAATGTATCGCCTATGGGATCATAAATATCGAGACCGGTAGAAAAATTGCCGATCCAGAGTTTATGATTATAATCTACCATAAATGCGAGACACCTACCGCGATGTTAATCCAACAGGCACTGTTATAACAGGTTTTGGAGTTCGCTACGACTTTATCTTCATGGAAAACCAAAGCACCAATAAAACTATAAGCAGCTATGTTGTTAACTCACCCGTGGCATCAGACCACCTACCAATTGTTGCTACTATCAGAATTGGCGAAACGCCTAAAATCCCATACGGGCAAACTATTTGGCTTCAAAACAGCGGCAAATATGTAAGTTCAAACAACGGCACTTCGGCTATTACCTGCGACCGTGGTTCTATCCAAGGCTGGGAGAAGTTTGACGTCATTGATGCCGGCAACGGGAAAGTAGCTCTTAGAGGTACCAATGGACAATATATAAGCTCCGAAAATGGCACCGTAGCCATGAACTGTAACCGCGAATCATATAGCGATTGGGAAAAATTCGATTGGGTAGCAATTGGCACTACTCAAGTAGCCTTAAGAGGAAACAACGGCCGATATGTATGCTCCGAAAATGGTGCAACAACAGGTATGAATTGCAACAGAGAATCATACTCAGGTTGGGAAATATTCAACTGGGGAACAACATTAAAATCGGCAATTTTACCTACCAATAACGACGAAAAGGATATTGCAACAGCCGTTTATCCTAATCCGTGCCAAAACCAGTTAAACATCACCACTCCCCAAGGAGCTGCCACCATACAACTCTTCGATATGTCGGGTCGTTTGCTCCTTACCAACAATATCCAATCCACCAACTCCACCATCGATGTCACATCACTTAAACCAGGACTTTTCATCGCAAAAATCCAAACCATCGATGCTCTTCAAACCTTTGTAATACAAAAAAAATAAACTCACAATAACCACAACACTATCCGCACATCACTAATACCGCGGATAGTGTTGCTCTTTTTTATACTTTGGGCGTGCCGGCAAAAAGGGCGAAACCCTATCTCCTGATACTTCTATCGTATTTCAATATTCTTTCATAATCGCCCTTTTTCCCGTCGGTCTTCGGCTCCAACTCCTCGTTCGGCCACTTTCTGTTTCCAGCGTATTTCTATCCTGTTTCATAACTCCCTGCATCACGGCCTCACTGTGGGGTTTCCACCTACGCCCTCACGCGACCACAACTGCAAACCCAAACGTGATCGACCACCCTATTTCCACCCTATTTCCACCCTATTTCCTATTACCACCCTATTTCCCCGGTATTCCCCTTCCAATTCTCCCCTAGCCAAATTAAATACCTCCCAATAGACCGATAAATATTTAATACAAAAACCCATATAGGATAACGTTGTGGCTCATTTTAAGAGAAAATACAGCTCAATAAATTCGATAATTGAGCTATAAAAACTATCTTTATGAGCTAAATTTTACCAAATGATTGATTCAAAAGAGCAGAAGATAATTGACTTTATAAAGCAAACAGGAGCTTGTTCTTCAAAAGAAGTTCATGATAACATTGACATTGCTGTAAGTTATGCAACATTAAAAAGAATTTTATCAAAGTTAATATCAGATAGTTATCTTGCAACTGTTGGTAAAGGAAAAGGAACTAAATATACTATTTCGCCAACATTTGAGCTGCTAGCTCCAATAGACATTGAAAAATATTATGAGAAAGAAATTGATGAAAGAGTTATAAAAGAAGGTTTCAATTTTTCTATTATCAATGAAGTCCTTGCAAAGAATCGAGTATTCACTGATACTGAATTAGAAAAACTCAACCTACTTCAAGCAAAATTTAGGGACAATATATCACAACTATCTGAAATTGAATACAAAAAAGAGTTTGAACGACTAGCTATTGATTTAAGTTGGAAATCTTCGCAAATAGAAGGGAACACATATTCGTTATTGGAAACAGAGAGGCTTCTAAAAGACCGGGAAACTGCAGCCGGAAAAACAAGAGAGGAAGCAACAATGCTACTGAACCATAAAGATGCTTTGGATTTCATAATTGAAAATCCAGATTATTTGCATCCTTTATCTGTTTCAAAAATTGAGGATATTCATAGTATCCTGACTAAAGAGCTCTTGGTTGAACGAAATCTGAGAAAGCGACGTATTGGTATTTCTGGAACAAATTATCGCCCTTTAGATAATGAATTTCAAATATCTGAAGCATTACGGAATACATGTGATCTAATTAATTCAAAGAATTGTGTTTTTGAAAAAGCATTAATAGCCCTAGTGTTGATATCATATATACAGCCATTTATGGATGGAAATAAAAGAACTGCCAGAATTGTGAGTAATGCAATTTTAATGAATGAGAAATATTGTCCATTATCCTTTAGAACTATTGATTCCATTG
>JAGPHP010000276.1 GCA_018055415.1 Breznakibacter sp.
GATCAGCCTCAGTTGTGGTTTATGGCAGCAGGATATTTGCAAACACTCAAACAAGATTTCGCGCAAGCAAAATCGCTATTTGATAGAGCCGAAAATCGCGGATTATCTACCCCTTTAGCAAAAGATCAACTGAGAGTTTTGCGTTATATTAATAGCGTAAGTTCGATGGATGTGATGAGTACCACCAACGAGCAAGCGCTTTTATCCGAGCTGGAATGGTTAAAGAGCGACGAACCAAAAGCTGAGAACTTACGCCTTGCAGCCATTAACTGGAGTCGCCGTTATATCTCAAACTTGTATGAAAATGCGAATAATCTCGTCTTTGCCGAACTCTTTTGGCATAGTAATGAATTTTACAAAGAGCAGTCGAGACTTTTGGCGATGAAAGCTTTTTTAGCAAGCGAGAGTAAAACGCCTTATGAGCGTTTGGCGCAATCTATTTACGAAGTAAAATTGGAGGAGATAAATAACTATCAGGCCATACTTTTTACCTATCAAAATGAGATAGACAAGGCTGTGGTGGCCATGAAGGAGTCGGGCGCTATTGGTGAATTGGAGTTTTATGGCAACCCGTTTAATGGAAAAATTCAAGATTGCCACGATTGCGACCATCAAGCGGAACAGAAAACAAAATTCAGTCAGGTTAAGTTTCTCGAAACAGTGAAAAATATGCAACTAGCCATTCAAAAGGGCGAAGATTTGTATAATAATAACCTTTTGCTAGGAAATGCTTTTTACAACATCACCCATTTTGGCAATGGACGCACCTTTTATCAATCCAATCTTATTAATGTAGATGACGCATTTTATAAGCCATTTATCTATGGAATCGATATGGCTCGTGGCTATTACCAAAAAGCGTTTGAAGCTGCTACAAACGATGAACAACGAGCTAAATGCTCCTATTTGCTTGCCAAGTGCGAACGTAACGACTACTACAACAGTGGTTACCAGTACTCCTATTGGGGCGAGAATACTCAACCTGATTTTTTAGCATGGGATGGATTTGCAACGCTTAAAACCAATTATTCACACACTAAATATTATCAAGATGTGATAGAGGAGTGTGGCTATTTTAAAACGTATGTAGAGAAGCGATAGCTTAGACTTTTAGAAAAGTCTAAGGATCAAGTGTTTTTATGAGTTTAAAATTTGTCAGAAGGAGGAATAAAACTTTCTGTGTTAGCGGCACTGCCCCTCTAGCTTGTAGCCCCTCTTTATAAATATTTATATTGGGGGTTGATTGAATTGCATTTATTAGGATGTAAAATTATTACGTTTGCTAAATAGATGTGTATAATGAGTAGCCCTTGGGGAGGGATTTAGAGAGAGGCAAATTGTAATATGAAAATTATCCCCTCTTGCTTATTCCAAATCAAGCGTTATCAGAATATTCTCCTTAACGATATCGATTAAGGGAGTGGGTAGGTTGCCAATCTTTTTAATCAGTCTTGTATTGTCGATGGCTCTTATTTGGTCTATTAAGATATCACAATCCTCTTTTAAATTGGCCATACCTTTTAGTAAATGAACTCTTAAAACCTCTGCATCTTTTTCTACATTAGTCGTTATGGGACAAATGATTGTGGATGGATGCGGTATTTTGTTTAAAAGATTGGTTTGAATAACCAATACAGGTCTTGTTTTGCCTGGTTCGGTGCCTTTTTGTGGGTTTAAATCAGCAACCCATATTTCGTACTGCTTAATCAACATAATCGATATCTTCAAAATCTTTTAATACGTTTATTGAATTTGCTTTTACTAAATCTGAATCCATTTTAAGTCTCATTTCTAGTATTTGTCGGCGTTGAAGTTTGTTATAGTACTCCAGCGCTTCATTGATATATCTATTTCGCGGCATTTTGATTCTAGAAAGAATCTTTTCAGTTTCTCCGAAAATCGAATCGTCTATCTTTAGTGATACTGTTTTCATGTTGATGTATTTTTATATTACAAAAGTATATCATTTTGGTATATCATTGGTTGTGTTTTTACACTTTTCTTTGTTGATATTTTGCCAATCGGGTATTTTTAAATTATTCCGATTACCTATTGCGCAATAATGTGTTTAAAAACACCCTAATAGACTCAAACTTTTGATTTAGAGAAGTGGATTACTACTCCATTTTTCTTTAACTTCGCTCTCTCGAAATAGTCGTACATTATTGTCGATTAAGAGATTGAATAGCAATACATAACGCATTAAATACTTTTTTATGGCTCAGTTTTCTTATCAGAAACCATTTCCAATTAAACAGGATACGACTAAGTATCGTTTACTTACCAAAGATTTTGTAAAGACCATTGAAGTGGATGGTCGTAAAATTTTAAAAGTTGCTCCAGAGGGGTTGCAATTGTTGGCTAAAGAGGCTATTGCAGATGTGTCGTTTTTCTTGCGCCCTGCCCATTTAGAGAAGTTAGCGCTTATATTAAAAGATCCTGAAGCATCGGATAACGATCGTTTTGTGGCTCATACTATGCTTCTAAACCAAGTAGTTACGGCCGAGGGCGAACTGCCAACATGCCAAGATACCGGAACTGCTATTGTTATTGGCAAAAAAGGTGAGAATGTATATACCGGTGTTGATGATGCAGAGCAACTCTCAAAAGGTATTTTTGATACCTATCAAGAGAAAAATCTTCGTTACTCGCAAGTAGTGGCTTTAGATATGTTTGAGGAGAAAAATAGTGGTACTAACCTTCCTGCTCAAATTGATATCTATGCAGCTGAGGGAGATGCTTATGAGTTTCTGTTCTTAACAAAAGGGGG
>JAGPHP010000096.1 GCA_018055415.1 Breznakibacter sp.
TTAACGTATAAATCACTCATTCATCTTTTAGATAAAAAAATTGATTTTAAAGATGTATGGGCAACCTATTACATAGACTCGTCCATTGTTTTTTGCTCTTTTGAGGCGCGTTTTGTTTTAAAAGATAACACTATTACTGCCATCGAACCGCACACATTTTTTGAAAGAGCCTACGTTGCACATAACAAACTTTATGTAAGAGATGAAGGCAAAGGTATTTTTCAACTAAATAGCGATAAGCTAGTTATAGCGAAGGGTGGCAGCTACTTTGCCCACATTGAGACATTGGTGATTCTGCCTTTTAAAAGTGATAAGCTTCTGATTGGAAACAACCGAAACCTCTACTTAAAAGATGGAGATCAAATAATACCATGGAAAAACTCGGTATCAAATTATCTAGACGAAAGTAGGCTATTTACTGCCATCAAACTGAATAATGGTAACTACGCTTTAGCATCTAACACCAAAGGAGTTATTATTGTGGATGAAAATGGTGATATCAGAGAGATATTTGACAAAAACAGAGGTCTCTCAAGCAATAATATTCTAAATCTATATTCTGATTCGGTTGGAAATTTATGGGTCTTAACTCGTGGCGGAATATCTAAAATTGAACTCAGTGGATGTTTCAGTTATATCAATGAATTCCAGGGAGTTTCAGGCTTAAATTATGTCTCTTGTAACTACAACAACACGCTCTATTTGGGGACCTCGGAGGGGCTCTATTTTCAAGATAGATCTTTAAAAGGAGAAACCCTATTTACAAAGATTCCATCAACCAAAGGAAATGTTTGGGCTCTGCAACAATTTGGAGATGAGCTATTTTGTGGGCATAATGAGGGAGTATTTATCATCAATGGGCAACAGAGCTACCATATTCCCGACACGAAAGGGGTTTGGTGTTTTATTCAACCCAAAGGTTATAAAAATATTATACTTGGTGGCACCTATTTGGGCATTATAGTGCTTGAGAACGATGGACAAAGGTGGTTTAACAGAGGCTACGTAAAAGGGTTTAGTGAATCGTCGCGTTTTATTGTTCAAGATAAGTTGGAGGAGTTTTGGATTAGTCACGGAAACAAAGGACTTTTTAAAATATCGCTTAACCATAATCTCGATTCAATACTCAACATCAAAACCTATGGTAAAGATGAAGGGTTAAATTCGCTATTCAACAATTCGGTCTATAACTTTGATAATGAGATAATAGTAACCAACAACGATGGGTTGTATAAATATAATTACACCAATAATAAATTTGATGCGTGGCACGAATTAAACTCGGCCATAGGCGAATTTGTTACTATTCAGAAGTTTGTGGTAGAATCGAACAACTCCTTTTGGATTATTTTGAATAATGAAAAGATCATGCATCTTTCGAAAAACAGCAAAGGGGAGTTTTTGTCGGATATGACAATTCGAAAATTTAACCGCCGTTTAGCGGGGTCTTTTGAACACATTTTACCGCTCGATAAAAATAATACGCTCATTGCCACGCTTGAAGGATCTGCTATTTTTGATATCGACAAATACAAACAAAACACCCGTTTAAACCATGAGCGATTTAAATCCTACATCCGAAAAATCGAACTAACACGAGATGGAATTAAGGTGGTTAATGGAGGTAACAAACACATCGAAAGCCCTACAAATCAAACGATACCGAAATTTAGCTATAACCAAAACTCCATTAGATTCAGTTTTAGTTCCAACTGTTTTGAAGATGTTGAACTAACAAAATACCAGTTCACCCTTTCGGGCTTTGAAAACACTTGGTCGCCTTGGACATCGGCCACTCAAAAAGAGTACACAAATCTTCCCGCAGGTCGTTATAAATTCCAAATACGGGCATTAAATAGTTTTGATCAGCAAAGCAAAGAGGACACTTACGAATTTGTGATACTCCCGCCTTGGTATAAATCCACTTTTGCCTATTTGATTTACCTGATTTTGATAGCCTTAGTACTTTTTGGAGGGTACAAGTATATTGTACATCGTTTTAACCTACAAAAACAGAAGCTAGAACTCAAAAAAGAGCGAGAGCTACGAAAATTAAATAAGAAACATCTTGAAGAGCAGATAAAAAATGAAAACGAGATTTTAAAACTTAGTAACGAAAAACTATTGGCCAATTTGGCTAACCTTGAACAACAAGAGCTCCTAAGAAAAAAAGAGGAACAACTTAATTTTGAACTAGATAGAGCTAAACTCGAACAGTTACAGCATGAGCAAGAGCTGCATCAGCTTGAAATAACTCACAAGAACAAAGAGTTATCCATTTTAGCCATGCAAATAGCCCATAAAAGCGAATCTATTTCAAAGATAAGGGAGTATCTAACTCATTTTACAACACAAAACAGTCTATCTGATTTTAAAACCATATCCGCTCAACTATTTCAATTTATCGATAAAGATAGTGAGCAGGATAAGGAGTGGAAAGAGTTTCAAGAACATTTTAACATCGTTCACAGCAGTTTTTTAACAAAACTAAAGGCCGAATATCCAACCATAAGTCCCACATTATTAAAACTTAGTGCCTATTTAAGAGTTAAAATGACCAACAAACAAATTGCCCGATTAATGAATACAACGGTTGAGTCGGTACTTAAAAGCAGGTATCGACTGAGAGAGAAGCTTCAGCTAAATGCGGAGGATAATTTGGATGATTTTATTGAAAGGTTTTAAGGGACAAAAAATTATTCTGCAACACAAATATCTATTCTAATACTTACAATCTACAGTTTATTTTGCAATAATCAAACTCTTATTTTTTATGCATCGAATAGGTAAACCAGTTACTCGCAAAAATGACCATGCTACAGTGGCTGGTTGATCATTATAAAGGGAGCAAACATAAGATCTTGTTTTCTCTAAGTCGTCTGGGGTACTGCTCCAGTAGTGTACCGATCTCATTAAACTTTTAGGGTGTTCAGTAAAATTGCCATTTCCTAAACGCACTAATGGCGCAGAAATTCGAAGAGGTGAGTTAAACGCATCATTGAATGTACGCCAACCGCCGCTTGCTAATTGCCATTCCAATTTTGTTGGAACATGCCAACCTGCAGGACAAACATTTGTATTTTCCTCCAATTTGGCTACTCCGGTATACCATCTATTGACCCATACATTATCTTTTGTCCAATCTCCATTCTTTTCATCAGCAATAATAAAACGCGAATGACCAGGTTGTTTCTTGGGGTTAGCCAACTCTTTAGTTGTAGAGATATTATCTTTAAGTTGATGTCCATCGCTTTCTCTACCCCACTGGTAATAATCACCATATGAGAGGGAGTCGGTTATCGATTCGGCCGCACGCTCAGCTCCTAGATTACGATCGAGCCAATATCTTCCTTGATACTTAACGACTTTGTAAGTAACAAACTCATTGTTGTAATAAAAAACAAGGCTACTTATTTGACCAGATTCGATAAGGATATTTTGCATTGCAACAAATTGGTTGTAAATCATAGCTCTTTCTTGAGCACTCACAATAAATGTGTCATTATCGGCCATTAAGGTATTATTTCGATATGATTGACCAATAACGTATTGTGTTACAATCAAAGGCAAAATAAATAGTACAACAATGAATAATCTAAAATACTTCATACAAAACATGATTGATTTTTAAACAATGAAAGGTCTTGCTATGCATAAAAAACGATAACAAGACCTTCTCTAAAATTAAAGTTTATAATCTACTGGAATCACATACTGCACCCGCACATTTTGGCCATTTTGCTTACCCGCCGAAAACTCTAATAAACTGATAACTCTAATTGCCTCATTTTTCATATCAACAAGGGCTGTAGTGTTTTCAGCTCTTCTAGAATCAGCTAATGGCACAATCGATTTGATAACTTCCACACTTGTTACTTTCCCTATTTCGTCCACAACAAAGTGCACATACATCTTTGCAGACACCTTATTGTCGAGTGCTGATTTTGGATAAGTAAGATTTTGCTGAATAAACAAAGCAATATCGGCATCATTACCTGTTTTGTACTTTGGCATTGCTTCCACCATATTGAATGCCAGTGTGTCTGTTGGAGTTATAGATTCAACATCAAGAGTATCAGACTCATTCAAGTCGAGATTTAAATAAACCATTTTATATCTATCTACCTTTCTAGTTGTAGCAGATTCTGAAGAACTAGAGTTATTCTCCTGTGCCCATGAATTTACATTAATAGCCAATAATACAAATGCTAAAAGCAACATTGGCATCGAAAGAAGATATTTTACCTTAATAACTGAACTTGATTTTTTAGTTGTCATCATTTTTAACCGTTTTTTTAAAAGTGAATAATTAAAATTGTTGGTTAAGCTAAAAGATGTTATCCCAAGACTTTTCTTAAAGAGCATCTCCTGATACCTAACCTTGTCAAAACCTTCGAGCAACACACGGTTATCGGCCAAAAACTCGTGCTCCGACCGCAAAGAGTGTCGTAACAGCCAGACGAAAGGGTTAAACCACTGAATAATTGTGACAATCTCCATAAGTAGAATATCCAGCGTGTGGAACTCATCTTTATGGGCTTTTTCGTGCACAATTGTCTCATCAATTTTTCCACTCTCAAAATCAATTTTGGAGATAAACAGAATATTGAAGAAGGTAAAGGGTGATAGGTCGTTGTTGAGAACCACTGCTCTGAATCCATGATAGTTGTACTTTGGATATCGTTGGTACAAAAAATGAATTTGCGCAAGGCTCGACAAAAACCGCAAACAAAAAAACAGGGCGCCGCTAATATATACTATCGATAATATATTCCATAAATCAAGACTCTTAACAACGTCAGCAGGCGCAGCATTACCACTGATAACCACTGTGTTAAGAACTTTTGCAAAGATGGTAGGAGGCAAACTCGCTACCGAAAAACTAAAAATGGGTGCCAAGATTGAAATAACCATGGCAAAGAGCAAAAAGAGTCTATTCCAAGAGTAATAGGTCTCATTACGAAGCACAAGCCAGTAAAAAGTGTATAACAACGACAACGCTGTAACCGATTTTAGTAGATAGATTTCAAAAGTTCCCATATTACTTCTCCTTTTTAGCGTCTAACTGCTTCTGCAACAGATCAATAATCTCTTCAATCTCTTTGGCCGACAAATTCTCCTTTTTTGAGAAGAAGGAGACCAGATTTGTATAGGAGTTTGAGAAGTATTTCTTCATCACTCCACTGAAAAAACCTTTGGTATAATCCTCTTTTGATATAAGCGGAAAATACTGATGTGTTTTTCCAAACGCTTTATGATTCACAAACCCCTTGGTTTCGAGAATACGAATAATGGTAGAAACCGTATTGTAGGCAGGCTTTGGCTCAGGCATCTTTTCGATGATGTCGTTCACAAACGCTTCGTTAAGGCTCCATAAAATTTGCATAATCTGCTCCTCGGCAGTGGTTAACTCTTTCATATTCAATTTATTTAAACATTATTGCATCACCAATCATTTGTTTAAGCACCGACATATCTTTAATATTATTGGACACCACTAAACCTTGTTTATCAATCACTGTCGAATGTGGAATAGAGTAAACGTTATAACTTTTCTTAACCTGATCTTTCCAATTTCCCTTACAAAACAGATTTATACCACCTAAGCTACTCTTATTCACAAAATCTGCCCACTTTGTATTATCATAGTCGAGTGAGATGTTGATTATGACCAGATTGCTATTTTCATCTGCTTTTAAAATCTGACTCTTCTCTTTTATCGACGTTATGCACGGAGCACACCATGTAGCCCAAAAATTCAGCAGGATTACTTTTCCTTTATAATCAGAGAGTTTCACTAGATTTCCGGTTACATCTGTCAAAATAAAGGGAGGTGCTTTATCACCTTTATTCAAAGTGTTTTGCGATTTAAATTTCGCAACTTGGGAGTCTCGGTACTTAACAATTTCGTTATAGAGAGTGGTATCGGAGCATAGAGGTTTAATTCGAGTAACAATAGAGTCAACACTAGTGAGATAGCTCTCCAGATCCTCAATTTTATTTAAATATTTAAGGGATAAAAGAGATGATACTCTTGTTGCCAAAAAGAAGGATAGATTCTTCTGAATGTTCTTTGATACCTCATTAATATTTTCATTAACATATTGAAGATAAGCCTCATTTGAAAAATTTCTCGGCATTAAGAGAGTGTCAAATTTCTGCGAGCAGATAGAGAATAAGATGTTCAGGTAATCTTCTGTAAAAATGGCATCCTCATCATCCAAATCAACATTTAGCTCCTCAATAAAATTAATTGGTCGATCTAACGATTGTGAATAAAAATCATTCCGTTGACTAAACTGACACATTTTATCTGATGCACCTTTATATAAAATGTTTTTACGTTCAAAATCAAGAAACCAGTTAGGTATTCTATTAAGCTTTTCAAAATCATTGAGCGCCTCCAATCTTTTGGTTGTTATTGTGTCGATCCGTAGATTATAACTCTTTACATCTTCCGTCATGTAAGGACCTGGTGAATAGTTCAAACTGCCATTGGTGAGATAGTTAGATGGTAATAGTTTGTCATTATCTAACAGAACTCGTTTTTGCAAAACAATGGATGTGTCACCATTGTACTCGATATTTAAAGTCTCATTTGGCTTGACAAATAATATAATGCGATCAATATTGTTCTTATCATAAATGTATAAATAGATAGGATGCATTATATTGAGATCAATGATATAAGTCGAATCCTTTTCAAAAGCGAGTTCTCCAGAAACTTGACCAAAAGGGAAAAAGATGTTATAATAATATGGAAACTGCTGACCAACACTCAAGTTACGTACATGAAACTTTATTACGGAATGTCCATCAAAGTTTAACTGATTCAACGACGGCGGCAAATCGGCACGACATTGAGTAAAGAGAATAACTGACAACAATAGATAGAATATTCTTTGCATAACGATTTTGTTTTGTATAAAACAAATCTACAACTAAAGTTTTAGTTATACAACTAATTTATTAGTTTTTATTTTAGGAGAGATAGATATTGGAGTGTATTGCAAGTTGAAAGTACGAAATAATTGGCCTAACCCTAAATTCCACTCCAATGGATAGGGACTATGCCACTAACAACAAAGATTGATATGAGAAATTCATTACACTCGTACATAATAATCAAACATATCAATATTGTATTTTAATGAATACAATAACAACACACAATTGTATTTTATAAAATACAAAATAACGAATTAAATATAATCTTTATAATACAAAATATAATTATATTTGTATTGTATAAAATACAACATCATGGAAAAACTATTCTCCACCTTTTACCAACAAATAGAAAGGACCGAACTAAAACACATCCGATATAACTACCCCGATATTAGATGGGAGAATAGGCTAATAGCCATTGTTGGCTCCCGAGGAACGGGTAAAACAACCCTGCTTTTCCAATATATAAAGCAAAACTTCGCACCCTATTCAACCGAGGCGCTCTATGTATCGCTAGACAATTTATGGTTTACCAACCATACCCTACTAGATTTGGCCGACGATTTTTATAAACTTGGGGGCAAAGCTCTGTTTATTGATGAGGTACATAAATATCCAACATGGTCGAGAGAGATAAAAAACATCTACGACAGCTATCCAGACTTAAAGGTTGTCTTCACAGGATCTTCGCTCTTAGAAATTCTAAAAGGCGAGGCAGATTTAAGCCGTAGAGTCATTGTATATCAGATGCATGGAATGTCGTTTAGAGAATTTCTAGATTTTGACTTAGGTTACAAAATGACACCCATTGCTCTCGATGAGATAATAAAACACCATGTGGAAATTGCCATGGAGATAAAACGCCACCTAAAACCTATTGTGGAGTTCAATCAATATACGCGTTACGGCTATTTCCCATTCTATTTTGAAGATAAAATTCTCTATCACGAGCGGTTACTGGCAACGCTTAACGTAATACTTGAAGTTGATCTGCCGTCGATAGAAAGAATTGACTTCGCATCCATACATAAGATTAAAAAACTCTTCGCCATTCTTGCCACACTGGTGCCCTACTCGCCCAATATTTCAAAACTTAGTGCCGATGTAGGTGTAACGCGCGTTAGCTTGCATAACTATCTATATTTCTTGCAAAAGGCGCAAGCTATATTGCTTCTTGAGCAAGAGGCTTCGGGAATGAGACAAATGACAAAACCAGAAAAAATATATTTGGGAAATACCAATTATGCCTACGCTTTAGGTGGCGAACAGGCCGATATTGGAAATATACGAGAGACATTCTTTTTTAATCAGGTAAAGGTTAAAAACAGTGTTACTTACTCGCCCGATGTTGATTTTTTGGTAAACAACAGCCTAAATTTTGAAATTGGCGGTAAAAATAAAACCCAGAAACAGATAAAATCGCTTCCAAACAGCTTTTTGGCGTTAGATAATATTGAGGTTGGATTTGGCAATCAGATACCACTTTGGATGTTTGGGTTGAGCTATTAGTATTCTAAAACAAGGAAGTCCACGAATTACACGAATTTCACTAATTACATGCGGTTAAAAGTAATGTGAGTTAAATAAAGTCGTTACTTAGAATGGCCTCACCCTAAATCCCTCTCCAATCGAAGATCAGCGGAGCTAAAGGAGAGGGACTCTGCCGCTACCTAAAAAAAAGCATACGACATTTAATTTTTTCAAGAATTTAAATACCTAAAAAAAGTATAATACCGCAACGCATAAGCCAGCAACAAGTCCAATATAGAATCCTTCTCGAAAAGTTTTAAACTTTGGATGCTTGATAGTTGTAAAGATACTCATCGACATAAAAAGCTTAACATTGAAAATTTATTTGTTCAGCAAGATGCATTAAAACAAACTTAACAATTTCGCCCAATAAAATCAAATTACAAATACTCGAGTTTTAAAACTTATTCGATGTAGGTTTTCGTGTTGGATTTACTCTTGATGGATTACGCAAATCAATATCGGGTGCGAG
>JAGPHP010000277.1 GCA_018055415.1 Breznakibacter sp.
ACAAAAACCATTATTTTACTATCCGGGTTCTGTTTGATGATGCGCTCTAAAAAAAAGCGCTTATCGTCCATTTCGATGAATGCAACCGAATGGTTTATGTTTTTATTTACTCGATCTTTTGGCGATATCTGAATTCTGATTGGGTTTTTAACAATAGAGTAGGCTAAATCTTTTATCTCCTCATTAATTGTTGCTGAGAAAAAGAGTGTTTGATGATAACGTGGAATTCTTTTAAGAACATCTTTAATGTCTTTGTAAAAACCTAAAGCAAGCATCTGATCAGCTTCATCTAGTATTAGGGTGTCTATTGAATCGAGATTTACAACACCTTGATTGATAAGGTCAAACATGCGTCCAGGGGTTGCCACTAAAATGTCGGCTCCATCATTTAGCTGCTTTATTTGTGCAGCTTGCTCAACGCCTCCATAGATGCAAATGGTTGATACAAAGGTGTTCACTTCGAGTTTGAGAAATACTTTGGTTATCTGATCGGCCAATTCACGTGTTGGTACCATTACTAAACACTTAATGCCACCATCTTTCTTTGAGCGTTTTTTTGAGTGTATTTTATGGATGATAGGGATTGCAAATGCCGCTGTTTTACCAGTACCCGTTTGGGCAATAGCCATAACATCTTCGCCTTTTAAAATATGAGGAATTGACTTGTATTGAATATCCGTAGGGCTTTTAAATCCCTCTTTTTCAAGATTATCCTTAATTTCTTGGGCAATGTTATACTTTACAAACTTCATCGTCTCTTTTTTTGATCTATCTTACACTTAATGATTTATTCCAAAGTGCAAAGATAGCTTCTCTTTCTCAATAACCTATTTTAATTTCATTTGGCGCTTCATTTCCTATTTTTTCTCTACTTTTGTCGAACTACTATTTTATTGTGTTTTACCCACAAATGAGTTATGCGAAAAGTTGTTAGTCGGAAAATTGAACTTCAGAAGAGAGGAAATCACCTTCAGAAGGCAAGACTTGTTCGAAATAATCGTATCACGATCGTGCTGAATGATAAAGAGAAGGAGGCTTTGGATAGTTACTGTAAAAAGTATAAAGTAGTCAATAAGGCCAAATTTATTCGAGAGACACTTTTTTCGCACATAATGGAGCGCTTTTTAGCAGACTACCCAACACTTTTTGAGCAAGAGACTCTAGAAACACTTGTTGTTAAAGAGCCACAACAGAGTTCTTTGTTTTAGATTAAACCTTATCGTCTAAATTTCATCTCTCTTTTCTTAAATCGATGTCTCGCTAATTGGTGATATAGACCATTCTGTTTGAATTGGCTAGTATTGCTAATCAAATGATTGCGGACAGTTCGCAATCGTACCCGCAATCGTTTGTTTTTTTTAATGTTTTTATATTTATATTAATATTTCTTCTATCTTTACGAAACTGAAAAAGGAATAATTTGTATAAAATATGAAGGCACATCCAGTAACGATAAAAGATATAGCAAAAACGCTTGAGATTTCGGTATCTACTGTCTCTCGTGCATTAAAAGATCATCCTGATATCAGTCCTGCAACCAAAAATATGGTTAAAGCTTTTGCAGAGAAGGTTAATTACCGTCCAAATGCATTAGCCCTAAGTCTTAGACAGAGCAAAACGTTTACTATTGGGATTATTATTCCTGAGATTGTACATCATTTCTTTTCGTCGGTTATTGCTGGGATTGAGGATTTAGCCTATGCCTCTGGTTACAAAGTTATTATATGCCAGTCTAATGAAAATGTAGAGCGAGAGAAGGTTGTATTACAGGCACTTGTTGATAGTCGTGTAGATGGTGTTCTTGTATCTTTAAGTAAAACAACAAACGATTTGTCGCACTTTAAAGCACTTATTGATGATGAGATTCCAGTGGTTTTCTTCGATAGGGTTCCTTCTGAGTTAGAGACTGATCGTGTTGTAGCCGATGATTTTGAGGGGGCGCGTATTGCAACTAATCATTTGATAAATATTGGAAGACATAATATTTTGCACTTGGCGGGGCCTCAAAATTTGTTGATTGGAACCAATCGCAAAAATGGTTATTTAGCTGCTCTTAAAGAACGAAATATTAGCGTTAATGATGAGCTGATTTTGCATTGCGATAGTAGGGAAGCTACCATTGAACTTGAAAAGAGAATTTTAGAGCTCGCTCCAAAAATAAATGGTCTTTTTGCGGTTAACGACACCACTGCCATTACTGCGATGCAGATATTACAACGCAATGGATATAGAATTCCACAAGATATTGCTGTTGTTGGTTTTGGCGATGGTCCGAATGCAGATATTGCCTATCCATCATTAACCACAGTTGAACAAAAGGGTTTTGAAATAGGAAAAGAGGCGAGTCGTTTATTGTTATATCGAATTGATCATACTGAATCCTCCGATTTTCACACAACAGTATTAACACCAGAATTAAAACTTCGCGACTCGACGTTAGTTGTCTAGTGGTTTTTTGAAAATATTGGTTTGAAATGCCCGCTATCGTTTTCGATGGCGGGCATTTTTTGTTTTAAATTCCATTTTGCTCTCAAATCGCCAACGTTTGCGTGAATTTGCGAAATTTTATTTTATTACATCTGTAAAAAAGTGAACTTTAGCTGCAAACGTTTGAATCATGAGTGTTTGCAGATGTTTACTATGCATCTATTTACTTAGGCAATTCTCATAATGTGAATAATCGATAAATAACATATATTTTTGTTTAGGGATTAATATGAAGTTTATGGGTTTTTTGCAACGATTTATCGTTAGTGAAAAACCCAAC
>JAGPHP010000097.1 GCA_018055415.1 Breznakibacter sp.
AGTAAACCCATTTTACATTAATTAATGTGCCACAAAATAAGTAAAAAATAGAGTACCTAAGGTAAGATATATAAACATTCCTAAGATATCATTCATTGTTGTCACAAAAGGCCCTGTTGCAACGGCTGGATCAATGTTTATTCGCTTTAACAAGAGTGGTATTATGGATCCAAACATTGAGGCAAATATCACCACCGAAAACATGGCCGCACTCACCGTTAACGTCAATGCTAATTCAGCCCCAATCACATAGTTATACCCAAATATTAGTAATGATAAAATTGAGGCATTTAGAAGTGCTACTAACAACTCCTTTAGCAGTTTTCGCCAATCGTTTTCGAGCCCCATTGTGCCCGAAGCCAGCGATTGCACAACAATTGCAGACGACTGAATTCCTACATTTCCGCCCATTGCGGCAATAAGTCCCATAAAGAATGCCAATTCAGGATGCAAAGCAATTACCCCCATAAAACCTCCCACCACTCTCGAACCAAGAATTCCACCTAACAACCCTATCAATAACCAAGGAATTCGTGCACGAGTATGCAAAAATACACCATCGGACGATTCAACAACCTCTGTTAAACCCGATGCCAATTGATAATCCTCCTCTGCTTCAGTTCTAATGACCGTTAAAACATCGTCGATAGTAATTTTACCAACTAAGCGTCCAATATCATCTACAACAGGTAATGCAATAAGGCCATACTTATCCATAATATTTGCTGTCTCTTCGGCAGGCATCGATACAGGAACAGAGATAATGTCAGAGTTATAAATATCTTCGACTTTAACATTATTATTGGCTAGAATAAGCGATTTAAGTGAGAGAGTTCCCTTTAAAACGCCCGAATTATCAATTACATAGACATAATAAACTCTATCCACATCGGCCGCTTGACGACGTAAACTACGAATACAAAGAGGGATAGTCCAGCCCACTTTAACCTTGATGAGCTCTTTATCCATCAAACCTCCAGCCGTATCTTCACTGTAGTTCAATAGATCAACAATATCTCCAGCCACATTCACATCTTCCACTAACGACAGTACCTCAATACGGCGCTCTTCGTCAAGTTCACCAATCAAATCGGCAGCATCATCAGAGTCCATATTATTAATTAACCTCTTAGCTAACACATCGTTAGGAAGAATATCAAGCAACATATTTCGCTTCTCCTCGGGAAGTTCGGAGAGAACCTCTGCCCCCATTTCATCATCAAGATGAAGATAAACCTCTTTAGAGTCGTGCAGTGTAAGTTCACGAAATACATCGGCAATATCGGCAGGATGAAGATCTTTTACCAAATCACGAATTCCCGCCTCATCATTTTTAGCAACATGGAAGCGTATTTTACTAATAAACTCGCGGGTTAGCTCAAAATTTGCCATAAGGATTAGTTTTGAAGAGGTCGATTATCTATTTTTCTCTATCAACTTAGTAAGCTCAATAAACGCTTCTACACTAAGTTGTTCGGGACGTAAATCAAAAACTTTCTCTTGCGAGATAGCTTCTTTATTAAATTCCAGTGATTTAAGAGAATTACGCATGGTTTTGCGTCGCTGATTAAACGCTGTTTTCACAACCGTAAAAAAGAGTTTTTCATCGCACCCTAAGCTCTCCCGACCATTAGGTGTGAGAGAAATCACTGCAGACTTAACCTTTGGGGGTGGCGAAAACACATTCTCGTGAACCGTAAAAAGATATTTAATATCGAAAAATGCCTGCAACAATACGCTTGTAATACCATAGGTTTTACTTCCATGAGGGGCCGCTAAACGCTCTGCTACCTCCTTTTGAATCATCCCAACCACTTGAGTAATTTGCGTACGATTCTCTAACACTCTGAAAAATATTTGTGAGGAGATATTATACGGAAAGTTGCCAATAACAGCAAATTTTTCGGTAAAGATGGTGGTAAGGTTCATCTTCAAGAAATCGGCAAGATGAATTTTTCCCTTTAAAGTTGGGTAGTGATGATTCAGATACGCTATAGACTCTTCGTCAATATCTACCATTTGAAAGTTTATACCCTCTCGTTTAACCAAGTATTGCGATAAAACACCCATTCCAGGGCCAATCTCCAACACATTAGGTTGCTCGGGGTTGAGCGCCTCAACAATCTTTTTTGCGATATTTAAATCAGTCAAGAAATGTTGTCCTAGATGCTTTTTGGCTTTAACGCTCTCCATATATAGATATTTGTAAAAATGAATTCAAAAGTATAAAAAAGAATTCACAAAAATGGAGATCAAAGGGGGTTAAAGGTCATCGTTTTAAATATTAAGAGATTTAAAAATAGTAACATCACTTCTGGTTTATACAAACAAAAAAGGGTTGCCTATGACTAGACAACCCTTTAAATTTATATGCAAAAAAACTATTTTTTCACAACAATCTTTTCAACACCCACAGCACCAGTAACAGTTTCAACTTCAACCACATAAATACCGTTAGACAAATCGCTTAAATCTACACTCTTTTCACTTGTAGTTTTCAACGCTATACCCAATAGATTTTTAACAGAAACACTTTTAACATCTGCATCACAAGTAACATTTACAACATCAACCGCTGGGTTAGGATAAACATCAATTTTAGCTGTTGCAGCCTGACGACCTAATGAAGTTACTACAACCGTTGCAGCTTGCTGTGTCTCAGCATTGTTAATTGTTGCAACAGATGCGCTCTCAATGATTACAGTCATAGCACCAGTTGCCAATCCATTAGCCGCAACAGTAAACTGCAGATTTTGCCCTCCATTAAGATTGAATGGCGCCAACATCGAGTGCTCAGTATGCACTAAATCTGTAAAGATTCCTGGATTCCAAGCATAAATTAATCCGTTGGTTACCGAAAATGTAAATGACCATATCCAAGCATCGGCGGTTTTTTCGAGTTTTCCACCAGGTAAACCGCTATAAAAACCCGCCCATTGAGCATTTCCGGCAGCAAATGTAAGTCCTGAATTTGAAATTGCTAACCAATCGGAGGTATTTCCAAGCCAAGTATAAACCGAATTCTCGGTTCTAACTACATTGCTTGTTACAGCACCTTTTGTCTTGTCGATAACTTTGAGTGTAATACCATTTGTTATCGTTTGAGCAAACGAAAATGATACTGCACAAACCACTAAAAGTGCTAAAAGAGTAATTCTTTTCATAAATAATTAAGTTTAAAAAATGAATAAATAATTAATAAGGATCCCATCAACAACTGTTTCGCAACTTGTTAATATTCAACACTCAAAATTACGTTTCACTTGTGCAATTAATAAATTTTAACATACGTCAAACATACGTTTTAGATACTCGTTTTATACTGCACGTTACAATTAAACAGGGTTAATTCCTTTAATCTAAAGCGAGTTCGATATAAAAAATAATATCTTCATTTTTTATGAGACACCATTAAATCACACCTCATTGCAAAAAAAGAGAGACTGGAAAACTCCAATCTCTCTCTTTTTAAAATATTATCTAAAGAAACCGGTTACTCTACCGTTGAAATCTTCATCATGTTGATTCTGCCATATTCGCGCATTGGAATACCACCAACAAATACCAACACATCGCCTTTTTGAATATGCTCCGAGTTTTTCAAGATATCTGTAGCCTCTTGAATCGCATCATTGACCGATATCTTAGTCTCCAAAAAGTGAGTTTTAATACCTTTTGCAATATTAAGCTGACTTATAATCTCCTTATTTGGAGTAAATGCAAAGATGGTTGCTTTAGGACGATTACTTGCTATTTTATAAGCCGATCCACCTAAAGAAGTAAACACCACAATACCTTTAGCATTGGCTAAATCGGCCATTTTGCAGGCATTATAGCAAATAGTATCAGGCAAGAAGTTTTCGCTCGACGGATTTGGAATATTTGGATGAACCAATTCGAACATGGAACCCTCTGTTGCACTAATAATTTGGTGCATGCTGCGAATCACTTCGGCAGGATATTTTCCTACAGAGGTTTCACCCGAAAGCATTAAAGCATCGGCACCATCCATTACGGCATTTGCCACATCTGTAGCCTCGGCACGCGTTGGACGGAAATTGGTAATCATACTCTCCATCATCTGTGTTGCAACAATAACAGGCTTAGCAGCTATAATACACTTATTGATGATGGTTTTTTGCAACACTGGAACTTTATCAAATGGGATCTCCACACCAAGGTCGCCACGAGCCACCATTATACCATCAGCCATCTCAATAATACCATCAATATCAGCAATGGCCTCAGGCTTTTCGATTTTAGCAATCACGCGGGTTACCTTATTCTTTATACCAATAAGTTTCTTTAACGTCACAATATCCGATGCACTTCTTACAAAAGAGAGAGCAATCCAATCGATATCAAAATCTAAAACGAAATTAGCATTTTCGAGATCCTTCTCAGTTAAACTAGGTAGAGAGATCTTCGTATTTGGTAAGTTTACCCCTTTCTTAGATGAAAGAATACCACCCGAAATAACACGTGTTACCACCTCATCTTTACGATTGGTTTCAACCACTTCGAGTTTAATTTTTCCATCATCTACCAAAATAAACTCACCTGGCATTACATCTAAAGGTAGCGGTTTGTAAGTGATTGAGACCTTAGTTGCTGTACCCATAACATCGGTGGTAACCAGCGATAGTAATGCTCCATCTACTAACATGACGCCATTATTCTCCACCTCACCAATCCTCAATTTAGGTCCCTGCAAATCGGCCAAAATTGCTACACTTGTTCCCATCTCAGCGTTAAGCTCCTTGATGGTGTCAATTACTTTTTTATGCTCCTCATGTTTTCCATGAGAGAAATTTAATCGGCACACATCAACTCCTTCATGAATAAGTTTTCTTAACACCTCTTTCTCCTGGCACGCTGGCCCAATGGTAGCAATAATCTTTGTTTTTGTCTGTTTTTGATGATACATGATTGTTATTATTTAGTGTTGCTAGCAGGGATTTTCTTATTTATAAATTACATTTCTACTTCAAGCACTCTAATTCAATGTAGTGAATTAACGAGTGAATAACCTGTATATGAATCTCTTGTATTCTGTCTGAATAACCACTATGTGGCACTCTGATCTCCACATCGGCTAATTTGCCTATCTCTCCTCCACTTTTACCAGTTAGAGCAACTACTTTCATACCCATCTGTTGTGCCACTTTTAAAGCGTTAAGCACGTTAGCCGAGTTTCCACTGGTACTGATGGCCAACAACACATCTCCAGGCTTTCCTACCGCTTCCACATAACGCGAAAAGATATAATCAAAACCATAATCGTTACCCACACAAGTAATATGTGTTGGATCGGAGATGGCGATAGCGGCCATTCCTTTTCTATTTTCGCGAAAACGACCAGTTAGCTCTTCGGCAAAATGCATGGCATCGCCCATAGATCCTCCGTTACCACATGTAAATATCTTATTTCCGTTATTTAAAGCAGAGACCATAATTTGGCCAGCCGCTTCAATTCGTTCGAAATTGCTTCCGTTGCTCACAAACTCATTTAGGAGTTGTTGTGCATTAGCAAAATTTTCTTTTACGATATTTATACTCATCAATCAATTTTTAAAACGACACTTAGTAAACCCCAAATATAGTAAAATGGTTTACTTATAACAAGTTCCACATGGAGAATACCCTTTCGACTTAGCCTTCTCTATAGTGTATGATATTGTAACACCTTTGCAATTTTTTAATCCGCCGCAATCTTTTTTATGATACTTCATCCCTTTAGATGTGGAACAGACATATACGTCATTTACATTAGCAGAAGATGACGTTGAAACCGCACTACTCTCCTCCTGATACCATAAACCACAATCAACCTTAGACTCTAGGCGGTCTTCGGTCTCATTTGGAAGCTGTGCAAAAAAATCTATTCCCGTACACTGTTCGATATCATCAACCGAAACGGCATATTTACACATTGGTTTACTCCCTTCGCCATTGGGAAGCAAGAACGCAATCATGCGAGGCTCATTTTCAGTGGGCGTATATAAAATTTTATAAAAATGTGATGGGACGGTAATTTTTGCTCTTTTTATTCTCTTATCTTGTTCAAAAAGAGCGCCCGTAACGATGTAGATACCAGCAATTTTTGAAGCCCATCCTCTAATATCCTCCTCTAAATCTTTCCAAATGCCACGATTAAATGCGGGCTCTTGTGGAGACATATTTGTCATGTAAAAGCACTCCTCCATGGCCACTTTTGAAAACTTCATATCAGCTGCTGGTGCCATGTGCCCTCTATCGTAACCACTCTGATTATAATCGAGCTTTGTGGGTGAATTTGCAATACTTGGATCGGGCATAAACTCATTACTTCGTTTTACTTCACCTTTCACTTCAGATGGTGCAAAATAATAAGCTACCCACTCACTCTGTCTATCTGTTGAGGAATAAGAGTGTGCATAATTGCTTTTTTTATACACAACACCCCTTTTAACTGTAGGTACAAACGTAAAATCATCAACACAAATTGTTTCATCTGCTCGCGTTTGGGCAGCAACTTCAATTTTGGTTGAATGAGAGCTCTTTTTCGATTTTGATTTATCTGATGTATGAGAACAGGCCAAAATGGCTAACATTGGCACTATTACCCAAAGAAAAACCCTTTTAATAAGCATTTACAACTATTTGAACAGATGTTATTTAACCTCTCCGAGATTAGCCTCCTCAAGAGCAAGCCAAATCATATCTTTTAATTTATCGATATTTTTATTCGCGATAGATGAGATAAAGATCGATGGTATCTCAGGTAACTCACGCTTGATTTCAGCCTCAAGCTCCTCGTCAATCATATCCGATTTGGTGATAGCCAACAATCTCTTTTTATCTAAAAGCTCAGGATTGTAAGTTCTTAATTCGTTAAGCAACACCTTATACTCGTCGATAATATTTTTGCTATCCGATGGAATCATAAACAGCAAAATAGAGTTACGTTCGATATGACGTAAAAAACGAAGTCCAAGCCCCCTACCTTCACTCGCACCCTCAATGATACCAGGAATATCGGCCATTGCAAACGAGCGGAATCCATGATATTTTACAATACCCAAATTAGGCACCAATGTTGTAAATGGATAGTCGGCAATCTCAGGTTTTGCGGCCGAAACAACCGATAGAAGAGTAGATTTTCCCGCATTAGGGAATCCAACCAAACCCACATCGGCCAATACTTTAAGTTCAAGCACCACAGCTCTATCAACACGCGGTTCACCAGGTTGTGCAAAGCGAGGTGTTTGGTGAGTTGCTGTTTTAAAATGGGCATTTCCTAAACCGCCTCTACCCCCTTTTACAAGGATAAACTCTTGCCCCTCTTCGGTGATCTCACAAATTATTTCACCAGTCTCATCATCTTTAGCAATTGTACCAAGCGGTACCTCAATCACGCGATCTTCACCATCCGCACCAAAAGAGGTCTGTTTACCACCCGACTCACCATCACCTGCAAAGACGTGACGAGCAAATTTAAGATGCAAAAGCGTCCAATACTGCTTATTGCCACGTATGATGATGTGTCCACCTCTACCGCCATCACCACCATCAGGTCCACCATAGGCCACAAATTTTTCACGGCGCATATGTTTAGATCCAGGGCCACCAGCGCCAGAGCGACAAAATATTTTAACGTAGTCAACAAAGTTTGTACTTGCCATTTTAGAATCGTCTTTACAATTGAGTGCAAAGGTACAAAACTATTTAAGACGATGGAGATAAAAAAGATAGATGGAGTAGTTGAACGAGTTTAATTAATGTTTTTTAATAGATTTGGGGCAAAAAAAAGGTAGATATTAAAATACCTACCCCCTCTTTTAACCCAAATATCCTCTAAACAGACACACCAAAATCGCGTAAAGCCGAATTTAACGATGTCTTTTTGTCTGTCGACTCTTTACGTTGACCAATAATCAAGGCACAAGGCACCTGAAAATTACCCGCTGGGAACGTCTTAGTATAACTACCAGGTATTACAACCGATCTGTCTGGAACAAAGCCTTTATACTCTTTTGGCTCAGAACCTGTAACATCAATAATTTTAGTAGAAGCAGTAAGTACAACATTAGCACCCAACACAGCCTCTTTACCTACACGGCAACCCTCAACCACAATACAACGAGATCCTAAGAATGCGTTATCGCCAATGATCACTGGAGCAGCTTGAACTGGCTCTAAAACACCACCAATACCAACGCCACCACTTAAATGCACGTTTTTACCAATTTGCGCACAGCTACCAACAGTTGCCCACGTGTCAACCATGGTACCAGCCTCAACGTAAGCACCAATATTCACATACGATGGCATCATAATTACGCCCGCCTCAAGGAACGAGCCGTAACGCGCCACAGCAGGCGGCACTACGCGAACACCCAACTCTTTATAATTCTTTTTAAGAGCAATTTTATCGTAATACTCATAAGGGCCAACCTCAATAACCTCCATCTGTTGGATAGGGAAATACATCAACACAGCCTTCTTAACCCACTCATTTACAATCCACTCATCGCCATTAGGCTGCGCCACACGAATTTGGCCTTTATCAAGCATCTCAACCACTTGACGCACCTGTGCACGAACTTCCTCTTCTTCTAGAAGTGCTCTATTTTCCCAAGCACTCTCAATACTATTTTTTAAATTATCTAACATATCTAAATTTTTATGGTGCGAATTTAGCCTATTTTTTTTATTAAGCCACCTCAAAACTTACGATTTACATTTTTTGACTACGGTTAATAACAAGATTCAGAAAAAGGCGCTATCTTCATAATAATTTAATAACTAACTTATTATATTATGGAAACAGCACAAATTCATTTATGCACCGCACTTTTTGGCGAGATAAATTGGCTTTTATTTTTCATAGCCACCATTCTAGCCTATGCCTTAGGTGCACTTTGGTATTCGCCAATATTATTTGGTAAAGCATG
>JAGPHP010000278.1 GCA_018055415.1 Breznakibacter sp.
CAAATTTATTGCTTGAGCAGATGCTTAATACTCCAAAAACCAAATATTTGCTTATTCCAAACCAATATATTGGGGCCTATAAAGTTGGTTTTATGGCTGAGTGGATCGACCGCGAATATATGGGTCGCCATGGTAGTAAGAGATTCTTGCCAAACCACTTGGTGGAGGCAAAATGTCCAGTTTTAGGTTATACGCTTGAGTCGCTTAAAATTGACGGAACGTTCTTGCCATCTTTCTTGTTGCGTGTAAATGAGCAAGTTGAGGTAGGAGAAGAGGGTTACGAAAAAGGATCAAAAATATTAGTTGATTTCTTCAAACAAGAGGCAAAAGGCTATTATAGCGATGAGTTGCATCCAATTGGAAGACAGATTATTGAGACTCTTTTAATGGATGGAACGCTTGAAGATTATTTGAATATCACACCATATTAACATACTCGATTATGAGGCTGTCTAAATAGGTTCAATGTCTCGCAAAGACGCCAAGTCGCAAAGGAATAAGGTTCAAGTTTAAGGAGGTAATATGTTGATTTTTAACATATAATTACATTACACTTTGCGACCTTGCGCCTTTGCGAGAAAATGTCTTTTTGAGCGATGCCTTTTAGACTACCCCTAAGTAGATTTTAGATGCTATCGATTGTGGCTATTTTATCTTTCACTTAAAACAACGTAAATGAAGAGTGTACAACCTGCTATTGTAAATCATCTCTCAGATTTAGTAGTAAAATCGGCAAAAATTGATGCTGATTTATTTGAAAAATTCAATGTAAAACGAGGTCTTCGTAATGCCGATCATTCGGGCGTATTGGTTGGTTTAACCAATGTTGGCGATGTGGTTGGTTACCGTAAAGAGGACGATAAACTGGTGCCAATTGATGGTAAGTTAGTTTATCGCGGCATTGATGTGGCCGATTTAGTTCAAGGAGCTATCGATCAGCATCGTCACGGTTACGATGAGGTGGTTTATTTGTTGCTTTCGGGCAAATTGCCTAATGCTCAGGAGCTTAAAGAGTTTAATGAGTATATGGGCTCGTTGCGCGAACTGCCTGATGAGTTCACAAATAGCATGATCCTTTCTAATAAGGGAAGCGATTTAATGAATATGTTGGCTCGCACTGTGTTGGCACTCTATAATCTTGATCAGAATCCGGAAGATAATTCCCCTGAAAATTTAGTGGCTCAGTCGCTAAATCTTATTGCAAAGATGCCAACGATTATAGCCTATTCGTATGCTTCAATGCGCCATCTATATCAACGCAAGACGCTCTCTATTCGCCATCCCGATCCATCGCTTAGCACCGCTGAGAACTTTTTGATGATGATGAAAGGGGCCGGAAAATATAGCAAACTAGAGGCAGATATTCTCGATTTAGCTCTTATTTTGCATGCCGATCACGGCGGTGGTAACAACTCTACATTTACCATTCGTGTAACTAGTTCAACAGGTACCGATACCTATTCGGCCGTGGCATCGTCTATTGCTTCGCTCAAAGGGCCGTTGCATGGTGGTGCAAACCACGAGGTTCTTGAGATGATGACAAACATTAAAGAGAACGTTAAAGATTGGTCTAATCGTCAAGAGGTTAACGACTATTTGGTGAAGATCTTGAATAAAGAGGCGCACGATAAGTCGGGTAAGATTTATGGTATTGGGCATGCTGTTTATACAGTGTCAGATCCACGTGCTATCTTATTAAAAAAGCAAGCGCGCGAATTGGCTGCCGAGAAAGGTCGCTTAGAGGAGTATGAGTTGTATGAGATGATTGAGGCTTTAGCACCTGAGATTTTCTACAATTTTAAAGGCGATAAAGTGGCTAAGCGTGTGTGCGCAAATGTCGATTTCTACTCGGGATTTGTCTATAATTGTATCGGAATTAAGGAGTCGTTATATACGCCATTATTTGCGATGTCGCGTATTGCGGGTTGGTGTTCGCACCGTTTGGAGGAGCTCACCTTTGCGCATAAACGTATTATTCGTCCTGCATACAAAAATGTATATCCATCACAAAATTATATCTCATTAGAAGATAGGGTTTAGTTAGTAAATAGAGTTTGGAGAAGGCCTTTTCAGAGATGAGAAGGCTTTTTTTGTACACTTTTTTGATCAAATAGTATCATTATTAGATCCGTTAGGTTTGTTCTATCTAATTTGAATTACTTACTTTTAGAGTCTAAATATTAATCTCCTATGATACGAAAATTCCTGTTTTTAACAACTTTTATTGCTTTTATAGGTTGCAAACCACAACCTTCGCAGCTGCAACTTCCAAACATCATCTCGAGTGGAATGGTATTGCAGCAACAATCTAAAGTCTCTCTTTGGGGTAAAGCACGTCCAATTTCAGAAGTATCCATCTCAACATCGTGGGGTGCTTTTGGAGTAGCTACGGTTGCGTCCGATAGTTCATGGATAGTTAAGTTAGATACTCCAAAAGCGGGCGATTCGCAACAAATTACTCTCGTAAACGATGACTCAACCTTAGTTTTATCAAACGTTTTGATGGGCGAGGTGTGGCTTTGTTCAGGTCAATCGAACATGGAGATGCCTCTTGCTGGATGGCCTCCAACCGATACGATTAACAATTCGGTGGCAGAGTTCGCTGCCGCTAATTATCCTTCGATCCGCCTATTTACAGTGGCTCGTAACTTCTCGTCGGAGAAGGTTAATGACGTTACAGGAACATGGTTAACGTGTACACCCGAAAATGCTGCCCGCTTTAGTGCAACGAGCTATTTCTTTGGTCGAAAACTCT
>JAGPHP010000279.1 GCA_018055415.1 Breznakibacter sp.
TAATAGCAGCTTTCAAGATGATAGAACGGTTCGCTTTAGCAACCCTACAATTTACCAAAAGAGTATCTATTTGCTGGTTCACATCTTCAGTTAAAGAGAAGGTATATCTTTTATAATTTTGCTGTGAGGGTTCTATCTTCTTGACACGTTTAGTCGCACCTTGAATAAATTTTTCGATGGTTTCATCGTTTGATACTTGCTCAGATTTTTTTAAGCCTTTAAGCGCCATTAAAGATCTCCTAAAAACTCTTTAGCAATTTGTTCAATTTCTTGTTTGGCTTTTTCATCAGATGACATTTCAAAAACTGATAATCCATTTTCATCAGCATCATCGTAGATATTTCGATTGCATGTGAAATTATTCAATGGAGTCAAATCAAAAGATTCACATGCCTCTTTAGCATCTAAAATTCTTTGAGATTGGCTTGGTAAAGTTGGACATTGAGTAATGACCGCCCGAGTATAAAGTTCTGGGTTCACAGCCTTGGCTAATCGGATCAATTTTTCAACATGAACTAACGTTTTTAAATCGCGTCTTTTAGGTCTAAATGGCAATAACATGTGAGAAGCAATTGTCATTGCTGAGCGTAGTGCTTCAGAATCTTGACCGCCTGCATCAATAATGATGTCTTGATAACGTTTAGAAAGGTCTAATAATATTTGGCGAATATTACCTGCCGCTTGAACAGAAGGGATACTTTCGACTTTATTGTTTTCATCACGCTCTTTAATCCAATCAGTTGTAGTACCTTGTGGATCTGCATCGAGTAATAAAATATCTCTATTATTAGCTTGCAAATAAACAGCTAAATTTTGGGCTAGGCAACTTTTACCAGACCCTCCTTTTTCACCACCAACGAGAATAATCATAGTTTTTATTTAACTTACGTAACTTATCTAATTTTGATTATAGAAAGTTTTTCAGACAGATCAATAGCTTAATTGAATTAAAGTTGTGTAACTTATTTAACTTGTGTAAGTTATTAAAAAAAGCTTTTTCGGTCAATGTTTTATCTCGATATAATTTATGAAAAAAAACCAAAAAAAATGTCTCAGCTATTGTATATCTGAGACATTTCTTGATAGTATGGAGGTACGCAGTTATTTGATGTTGACGCATCATCTAACGAAGATCAGTAGAGTACCACCTCTTACTGATTTCACCGAAAGGCTTGTACCTAATAGATATTATGACTTTTTTTAATATTTTTGCAAGCCGTTAATCGAGAGTCCTTCGTTATTTAGTACTTTGTCGCCCATCAAATAAGCAACAAATTATTGCGGTTGAGTAATTCAATCCAATTTTGTTCGATTTCGTTTGTTCTGCGTAACTATGGAAGTTTGTAAGTGCGTGTTTATCACGGCTTCTGTAGAACGATTCATGTATGCAGGAGGATAAGTGACGGCAGGTACATGAATTATAAGACGATAATGTGTAGTAATACACTAGTCACCCTCAAATCTGATGTATTGCACTATTGAGGGAACGCAGGGAATACGTTGGTCGATTGTTTAAGTGGTATGTTGGGTAACTCCCTCGCCGAAATAGCAAGCCAATGGGGGAGAAAGGCGTGTGCAGGGTGGAGATCAGCTCCATAAATACTCCCCTGCGAGACAATAATGACGCATCTTGTCTTGTACCGATTGAAAGCGATAGCGGCTCCATACCGTGATGTTTTTAAAAGGTGATATTCAAATACCTTCTCTAACTTTAAATTAGCGAAGGTAGGGTGAATATTACCGAAATCTGCTCTAGCTCACCACCCGTGAGGAACGAACGGCAGGGAGCTAGAGCAGATGAGATCATTTCTTTTGTATCGCTTGTAGACAAGCTAAAGGAGATTTGATATGAGCAAAGATAGAAAAGATGAAGATTTGGTTTCTCTCTCGATGAGCATTTTAGACAAACCTCCAAGAAGCTATAAAATTGATAAGGATGGAGTCTTTAAAGAAGATCAAGAGCAAGTAAACACTTGGGAAGAGTTCTTTAGACTTTATAGTGATCCTAAAGGTTTAGAAGATTTTATGGCAGATCGTGAACAAGACGTGCCGAAAGATGAATTTTAGGTGCACAGTTTGCGTCAGTTTCAATTTGTAATTTTGTAGCTTAGTGTTTATATGCAGATCAAGAAAAGTTGCTTAGAACGTAAATGGCGAGCATTTATGAAGGATCAGGAACTACCACAAAATTGTGATAGTTCCCAAAAACTAATAATAAAACTGAAATACAGTTTAGAAATGAGCGTATTTATTTAAAAATCGGACTCATTTTTGATAGATAGTCCTCGTTATGCTGAGGATTGCATCAACAAACCTTGTTGAAAGGTATGCCATTTAAAATGGCGGTTTGATGTTTTAAAAAAGCGAAAAACATCAATCGCTTGAATCCCGAATTTTTGTATTTTGATTAAAGGCTGACTTTGACCGAGTTGCCAAAAATGCTAAATAAATAATCCATTCATCGGTCTAGCACAGTTACAGTTGCACTAGTGGACTGAGATCTTTTACGAAGATCTGAAACGCTAATTTTTTTACAGAATTTTGAAAACTGCCACTGATACGGAATGACCGTGTTTAAGCTGAACTTAAACTCATGGTTTTTATAAAAAACCTAAATTTGACCTCGAATTTTGCTTTCAAGTACCACCCTGAATCCCACAGCCGACCAAAGCTTTGGGAGAAGTTAAACGACCTGTTTAACCGCAACAAAATTCTAACTTTTCGATTTCTATCT
>JAGPHP010000098.1 GCA_018055415.1 Breznakibacter sp.
AGCCACCGATTTATTTCCTGATGAGTTGCTCCTCAGCAGAGCTCATTTCCGCTTTCATCGGCAATGCAAATTTAAAAAAATTGTAAAGCGTATTCAGGATTAATTTTAAAGTGTAAATTTGAAACAGAATGAGCAATCAAAAAGTGTAAACTTTTTTCAGGACGAGACAAACGCTTGCAAGTTTTTCGGGTGTCAGCGGGTGAGGGCGTAGGCGGAAACCCCGCAGTTTTGGCGGAGCTTGCGGAGACAAAACGAGGAGTTGCAGCCGTAGACCGACGGGCAAAAGGGCCTATTCAGGGTGTGACTGCGAGTCACGCCCTGAATTACGATGGATTGGATTTGCCCTTTTGACCGGCACCCCTAAATAAAAAAGAGAGAAAAGTATTTTATTATTTGGTAGTGAGGGTTTCTTTTATATACCTTTGCGACTCAATTCTACAATGGGGTGCCCTAAATGACGGGCTGAGATCATACCCTTTGAACCTGGTCGGGTAATGCCGACAAGGGAATAAGCAAATTTGAATAGTATCTCCATTGCAGTATTTATGGTTTAACTTTAAAAACTGCTAAAATGCAAAGTAAAAAATTATTTCTTTTGGCGCTTCTGGTGACTCTTACGGGGTCAATGGGCTGGGCGCAATCGGTTATTTCGGGACGTGTAAAAACGGCCAGTGGGGCTACGCTTCCTCTGGCTACGGTGCGCGTGGTGGAACAAAACTTGGTGGTGAGCACCAACAACGAGGGGGCATTTACGGTGCCTCAGGTTAAAAATGGCGAGGTAACGGTGCAGGTATCTTTTTTGGGATATAAAACGGCATCGGAAAAGGTGACGCTTGTGAACGAGACGAAGGTGATGGAGGTGTTACTGACGGAGGATGAGAATGTTCAGGAGGAGGTGATTATTACGGGGAGTCGTGCAAGCGCGAAGGATCCGATTGCCTACACGAATGTGAAATCGGAGGACTTGAAGATGCTATCGCCAGTGCAAGATGTGCCGTTTATGTTGCTGATGACGCCATCGGTGGTAACTACATCGGACGCGGGAAATGGCGTGGGTTATACCTCTATTAAGGTGCGCGGAACGGATGCCAATCGTATTAATGTTACGGTGGATGGGATTCCGATGAATGATGCGGAGTCGCACGGCGTGTGGTGGGTTAATTTGCCCGATATTGCCTCTTCGACTAGCTCGTTTCAGGTGCAACGTGGCGTTGGAACGTCGTCGCAGGGAGCGGGTGCTTTTGGGGCATCGATAAATATGCAGAGTTCGGCGCTTAACAAAGAGGCGTATAGCACGATTTCGGGCAGTTATGGCTCGTTTAATACCTCAAAACTAACGGCTAAAGTGGGCACGGGGTTAATTAAGGATCACTTTACGTTTGACGCGCGGTTGTCGAAAATTGGCAGCGATGGGTATATTGATAGAGCGACGTCGAGCTTGAAATCGTTTTACCTATCGGGCGGTTATTATGCCGATAAAACAACGATTAAAGTGGATGTGTTTTCGGGCGTAGAAAAGACCTATCAGGCATGGTGGGGCGTGCCTACAGTGCGATTGGAGAACGACGAAGCGGGTATGAAGCGTTACTATGAGCATGGTCTTTACAGCTACACGCAGTACCAAGAGATGGTAAACTCGGACTCGAGAACTTACAACTACTACACGTATGATAATCAGACGGATAATTACGCACAGGATCATTATCACATTACGTTGAATCAGATTTTGACCGATAATATTACGTTAAAGATTGGCGGTCATTACACGTATGGACGTGGGTATTATGAGAACTTTTTAGACTCTACTAAATTGAGCAAATATGGTTTGCCCGATGTTGTTATTGGCTCTGAAACGATTACGAAAATGAGCTCGGTAAACCAAAAATGGCTAAATAATGATTTTTATGGTGGTGTGTTTTCACTGAATTTTAATAACGATGATTTAGCTTTAACGCTTGGTGGTGGTTTAAATCAGTATGATGGTCGCCATTATGGTAAGATCATTTGGGCTGGATATCCATCGCCTGTGGCAAAAGATTACGAATGGTATAGAAGCACCGGAACCAAGGTTGATGGCAATATTTATGCAAGAGTAAATTATGCTGTTTCGGATAAGGTTAACGTTTTTGCCGATCTTCAGTACCGCCATATTAAACATGATATTGCCGGCATTGACGATAAAGGGCGTGATATTACTCAATCGCATAAATATGATTTCTTTAACCCTAAAGTGGGGGTGAGTGCCAACTTAACGGAAGCGGTTCGTGCTTTTGCATCGTTCTCGGTAGCCAACCGTGAACCTAACCGCAGTAATTTTGTAGATGCCAATCCGGCTTATGGTGCGCCTAATTCGGAGCGCTTGTACGACTGGGAGGTTGGCGCAGAGTATTGCTCAGGTGCCCTTACTGCGGGTATTACGGGTTACTACATGAACTATAAAGATCAGTTGGTGATGACGGGGGCTATTAATGATGTGGGTTCGGCTATAATGACGAATGTGGATGAGAGCTACAGAGCAGGGATTGAGCTTCAGGCGGGATATACCACTAAATATATAGACCTAATGGCGAATGCTACGTTTAGCAAAAATAAAATCAAAGCATTTGACGAATTTGTGGATAACTGGGACACGTGGGCACAAGATACAATAGCGCACAAAGATGTGGATATTGCCTTTTCGCCAAACATGCTGGCAAGTGGAATTATTACGGTTAAACCGCTGAAAGATTTGAAGGTGAACTTTATAAGTCAGTACGTTCATCGTCAGTTTTTAGACAACACACAGAGCTACGACCGCTATATTGCACCTTATTTTGTGGAGAATATATCGGTGAACTACCATTTTGAACCAAGTTTTTGTAAAGGTGTCGATGTGGGGCTGTTTGTAAACAATGTGTTTAACCGCATGTATATCTCTAACGGGTGGGTTTACTCGTATATGTATGGTGGCGAGCGCTTTGCTCAAGATGGGTTATCGCCACAGGCAGGCACTAACGCCATGGCATCGGTTACATTTAATTTTTAAGTGAGTATTGGGAATACGTTTGGGTAATGAGAAACCCCCTTCAATTTTGGTTGGAGGGGGTTTTGAATTTTTATTAATGCCTTTATTTAGTATTGAGACGTCTTAATAGACACAACTTAGTTATTCGTGTGATAACAAGATAAAGAATTACCGACTCATTCATCATCATCACCTTTTTGATACCCCTCATAATAATAAGACTGCTCAATACCTTTAAATATAACTGCGCTATTGTTAATATCATCCGTCAAGTTGCTCGAAAGCAAAACTCTTATTTCCAAATCATTGATAGGGCTTCTCTCCATTGCCTGCAAATACAAGGTTTTATCGACAAATTGCCAATCCACCACCTTTTTAATTCTTGCTTTTAGAAGCATATCTAGCCATATTCTCATTGTTCTGCCATTACCTTCTAGAAATGGATGAGCAATATTCATTTCCACATATTTTGCAATTATCTCTTCGAATGTATTTTCAGGCATTTGTTCAATCTTCACTAAAATCTCTTTCAAGTAAAGAGAGTTGGCAAATCGGAAACCACCCTTTGCGATGTTATTCGTGCGTATCTTTCCTGCAAAATCATATAAATTATCAAAGAGATATTTATGTATTTGTTGTAACCCTTTTGTTGTTCCTATTTCAATTTTAGTATTATCGCCCGTTTCAAATAAACGATAAGCGTTTTCTAGACTCTTTTTGTCAATATTCTTCATAGCAGTTTGCAAATAAATTACAGAATAGATTTAGAATTCCCTACCCCTCAATCTCTTTCAGCACCTTCTCAACCTCACTCTGGGTTACGGTAAGCTTATTCTTACACAGAGCCAAAAGCGTAGCCACACGCTTAACCTGCTGTGCAAGGTTATCAACATCTATGGCATCTCGCTCAATCTTCTCTAAAATAGTCTCAATCTCGGCCATGGCCTCGTTGTAGGTAATATCTTTCTCTTTTGCCATATCTTATATATCTGTTTGCTTAATATGAGTTACTTGACCCGCTTTTAACGTTAAACTCTCAATAATACCACCCTCCACGCGCGTTTCAATAACACTGTTTACGGGCACTTCGCTCGGATCTTTAACAGCTTTTCCATTAAAATAGGTTATGGAGTATCCCTTTTTTAATAAATTGGCCGGATCTAAAAGCTGATTTGTCTTTTCGAGCAACAGTAACTTGTTGTTTTTGTTATTGATAAGCTGATTCACAGCACCTTTTAAACGAGATGAAATCAAGATATTTTCACGTTGCTTCTGCATAATCTCTTGACTTACGGTTTGCCTAAACTGCTGGCTAACAACGCCAAGTTTAGTCCGCTGCTTAACAATTAAATTATTAGCTCTATTTACCAACCGCTCTTGATAAAGCGCATTTAAACTTCGTTCTCGGCTTATAGCATTTAAAACCAAAGGTTGAAAGCGTTGTGCTGATGAGATTAGCTTTTGATTTTTATCTCTCAAGATCTCGCGACTCATCTCCAATAATCGCTCTTGATTTTCGATCACTTGATTATAAAATTCTCCTGCACATTCAATCAGATACTCGGCCACCGCTGTAGGTGTTTTAAGTGCCTCGTAGGAGACTAAATCTAATACCGACTGATCTCTATCGTGTCCAATACCCGAGAGTACTGGCAACGGAAATTGAGCCACATTAGCGGCAATTTGATAACTATCGAACCAGGAAAGATCGGATTTTGAACCGCCTCCTCTAATAATCACCACTACATCAAAAAGCTCCTCATAATCGAATATCTTTTGCAGTGCTAAAACGATAGAATTCTCGGTTTCTGCCCCTTGCATAGAGGCGTGAAACAGTTTGGTGTAGAAGTTTATTCCAAACGAATTATTGTGTAATTGATTGATGAAATCCTCGTAGCCGGCAGCTTGGTTGGATGATATAATGGCAATGCGTTGGGGAACCGTTGGAAAATCGAGTTCCTTATTCATCTCCATGATACCCTCTTTCTTTAGCCGCTCAATGATTTTCAAGCGTTGCTGAGCCAAATCGCCAAGGGTAAAGATGGGGTTGATATCTTTAATATTTAAACTCAGGCCGTAAACTTCTTGGTAATCAACGCTTACAGCAACCATCACCTTTAATCCCGCTCTTAGCGTTTCACTAGTAGCCTCTTTAAATTTAAAAGCAATAATTTCAAAACTGTTACGCCAAATGGTGGCTCTTGCTTTAGCTACAATGGTATCTGATAAACCGCTCTTTTCAATGAGTTCCAGATAGCAATGTCCACTCGCTCTATTAACATTTAGCTCACAAATCTCGCAAGTTATCCATGTTGGAACAGAAAAATTAGATGATAAGATGGACTTAACCCGAACATTTAAATCATATAAACGTATTGCTTCCATCAATCTCTATAAGTCACCAAATAAACCTCACCATTAAGAATTAACCATTACTAATTTCCTTGCATATAGCCATCAGGATCGTTACGATACTGCTCTGGGTCTTTAACGCTGTTTTTATTCTTTTCGAGTTGCATTACGCGTTCATTTTTACGCTTATCAAGCTCATCGGCATTAAGTATCTTGCCATATTTATAGTGAATCTCGTAATCTACTTTACCATTTGTTTTGTAAAACTTCCAAATACCATCGGGCTGCCCATCTCTATAAAAACCAACAATTTCAGAAGATCCATCTTCAAAAAGCACCTTAAATGCACCCACATTTTTGCCCGCCTTATATAGTCCCATCGATTTCACCTTTCCGCTTCGGTAATACTGTATCCAATCGCCATCTTTTAAATCATTTTTGTAGTTGATAACTTCGTATGGCGTTCCATTTTGAAACAGATAAGCGCTTTCGCCATCCTTTTTACCAAGCTTAAAGCTCTCACGGCAAATAATATTTTTAAATGGATCATAATAACTCCAAACGCTATCTTTTAAGGTACCGCTATAAAAGCCGTTGGCTACCAAACTCTCTTTCTCATCATACAACGATGCCTCACCATAAACTCCTAGTGAATCGTAAACAACGACCGCTTTTTTACGACCATTGGCATGATAGCGAACCATCTCTCCAACGGGCTTATCATCTTTAAAGGTAGCTTTATAAACCAAAGTGCCATCAACACCTCGTTTTTCCCATGCACCTTGTTTTAGTCCTTTTGCATCTGTTACATTTTTGCCAGATTTGGCATCTTGGCTATTTTTTTGATCAACAACAGATTTAGGGGCCCCCATCATCGACTCAAACTGACCGTAACTTGTAGCGGCTAAGGCAATGAATAAAATTGATATCGCTATTCTTTTCATTTTAGGTGTTCTTTTTATGCAAATTTAAACCAATATATAAAAAAAAAGTCCCCCGAAGGAGACTTTTTTTCAACATTAGTCATATTACTTAACTTCTTCAAAATCAACATCGGTAACTTCATCGCCACCTTTGCTGCTATTTGAGCTACCGCCATCTTGTGGTTGGCCACCCGCTTGTGCCTGAGCATTATACATCTCTTGCGATGCTGCTTGGAACACTGCGTTAAGCTCAGCAGTTGCAGCATCAATAGCTGCTAAATCCTGTGCTTTATGAGCTTCTTTTAATTTACCTAAAGCAGCTTCAATTGGACCTTTTTTATCAGCAGGCAATTTGTCGCCAAACTCAGCAAGTTGCTTTTCTGTTTGGAAGATCAATGTGTCAGCATGATTTAACTTATCTACACGCTCTTTCTCTTTTTGATCAGCTTCAGCATTTGCTGCCGCCTCATCTTTCATGCGCTTAATATCAGCATCTGAAAGACCAGAAGAAGCCTCGATACGAATGCTTTGCTCTTTTCCTGTAGCCTTATCTTTTGCAGATACATGAAGGATACCGTTCGCATCAATATCAAATGTTACTTCAATTTGAGGCACACCACGAGGTGCTGGTGGAATTCCATCTAAGTGGAAACGTCCAATAGTCTTGTTGTCGCGAGCCATTGAACGCTCACCTTGTAAGATATGAATTTCAACCGATGGTTGGCTATCCGAAGCCGTAGAGAATGTCTCTGACTTCTTCGTAGGAATAGTTGTATTTGACTCAATTAACTTAGTCATCACACCACCCATAGTTTCAATACCTAATGAAAGAGGCGTAACATCTAATAACAATACATCTTTAACATCACCCGAAAGTACACCACCTTGGATTGCCGCACCTACTGCAACAACTTCATCAGGGTTTACTCCTTTTGAAGGCTTTTTGCCGAAGAAGTTTTCCACAATCGCCTGAATTGCAGGAATACGAGTTGATCCACCTACTAAAATAACCTCATCAATATCTTTTGGAGTTAATCCAGCATCTTTCAATGCTAACTTACAAGGCTCTAATGTACGTTGAATCAAGGAGTCGCTCAACTGCTCAAACTGTGCACGTGTTAATGTCTTTACTAAGTGTTTTGGAATACCATCAACAGGCATAATATAAGGCAAGTTGATCTCTGCTTGAGTTGAGCTCGAAAGTTCAATTTTTGCTTTTTCAGCAGCATCTTTCAAACGTTGAAGAGCCATTGGATCTTTTTGCAAATCCACACCCTCTTGTTTTTTAAACTCGTCAGCTAACCACTTGATAATGATTTCGTCAAAGTCGTCACCACCTAAGTGAGTATCACCATTGGTTGATTTTACTTCAAAAACGCCATCTCCAAGCTCAAGTACCGACACGTCGAAAGTACCACCACCTAAGTCGAAAACCGCAATTTTCATATCTTTGTGCATCTTATCCAAACCATACGCTAACGCAGCAGCAGTAGGCTCGTTGATGATACGACGAACTTTTAAACCAGCAATTTCACCAGCCTCTTTTGTAGCCTGACGTTGCGCATCGTTAAAATAGGCAGGAACAGTAATAACCGCTTCTGTAACATCTTGTCCTAAATAGTCTTCTGCCGTTTTCTTCATTTTTTGAAGAATCATTGCAGAGATCTCTTGAGGCGAATATTTGCGATCGTCAATTTCAACGCGAGGGGTGCTATTCTCGCCTCTTACCACTTTGTATGGCATACGAGCAATATCCTTTGGCACTTCGTCATAACCCGAACCCATGAAACGCTTAATAGAGTAAATCGTTTTATGAGGATTTGTAATAGCCTGACGTTTAGCAGGATCACCAACTTTGCGTTCGTTGTTCTCTACAAAAGCCACAATCGAAGGAGTTGTTCTTTTACCTTCGCTGTTTGGAATTACCACAGGCTCATTACCCTCCATTACCGAAACGCACGAGTTGGTAGTTCCTAAGTCAATACCAATAATTTTTCCCATTTTATATACTATTTAATTTTCAATTTCTACATTAACATTCTCTACTCTTCAAATCGTATGCCACTCACTTTTTTTATGTCACAAGCTTAGATTCAACGTAATTTTGACACAAAACAGGACAAAATATTCAATAATACGAACTCATTTTATGTCATTTTGACACAAAAATGCATTTACAAATAGTAAGAGAAGCTATCAAGGTTACTTCATAATTGAGACTTATCAGAGCAATTTATATCAAAAAACTTTCGACTCACAATCATCAGACAATTAATCGATTAACAAAACAAGCGGGTTCAACAAATCGCACGCTCCAAACCATTATTTCGCATTGAAGAAAAAACCGACAAAAAAATCAATAACATTTATCAAAAAAAATATATTTTTCACATTGCGAAACACTTTTTTACATAAATTGCGATCAGTTTCGGTTATGGTGTTGTAATCATACCACGTCTGCACTACCGGACAGAAGATTTCAAATATCAAACTCAATAAATGAGTATGATATTTAGTTATAT
>JAGPHP010000280.1 GCA_018055415.1 Breznakibacter sp.
GTTTATCAGCGCGTGGAAGATGTAATTATGAACTGCTTTGAGGCAGGGAAAATACCTTTTATTGTGGTGTTAGATGGAGTAACAGATGTGCGTAACTTTGGAGCTATTGCTCGAAGTGCCGAGTGTAGTGGGGTAGATGCCATTGTGTTTCCAGAGAAAGGTTCGGCATCACCAAACTCCGATGCGGTTAAAACATCGGCAGGAGCACTTTTAAAGATACCAGTATGCAAAGTTCGTGATTTAGATAAATGTGTTAAGTATCTTAAAGATAGTGGCTTGACAGTAGTTGCAGCATCGGAAAAAGGTGCAGTAAACTATACACAGGCATCCTTAACCTCGCCATTAGCATTAGTGATGGGAGCTGAAGATACGGGCGTTTCAGAAAAGATTTTAGCAATGGCAGATGCTAAAATTTCGATCCCAATCCTTGGAACAATACAATCTTTAAATGTGTCGGTAGCAGCAGGAATATTGATGTATGAAGTTGTTCGTCAAAAGAGTCTCTAAATTGTTGACTATTTGTTAATTGTTAGTAGATTATTTTTTAATTTGCACATCTATCTTTAAAAGTTATTACCATTGATGCTATGTGGCTAACAAATGTTATTACTATAATCAAGAACTACTTAACAGGTTTCTTTTATAATATTAGCGAAGGCGAGAGGCAAGAGTTTGAAAACTACTACCTCTCGGTTTCGTTAAAACGATTTTGGTTAATTGCAATTGCTGGACTGGTATTTGTGATTTTACTCTTTATTTTCCATTTAACGTTTATTCAAACAAAACCATTCTCGCCGCTCGAAATTTTAGTGAGTATCTATTTTGTTCTAATACTGGTTGTCTATCGCATATTCATCAATCCCAATCAGTTAAATCCAAAATCACTTACAAAGAGACATCTTATACTCTCACGCTTCTTTATTCTTTCAACCTTTTTGTTCGGATCATTAACGGCGTTGCTCAGTTATCAAGAGTCGGGGTTTTCTCTCTTCTTGATAATCGTACTAATTCTAGGAAACATCACTAATGCTTCACGCTTACACTCTTACGTCGTTCCTGCAACATTGATTTTACTCTACGTTGCAACGTGGCACTATTATGCTTCTGACATCAAGTTTTGGCAATTTTGTTTTGAGAATAAATACTCCTTTTACATTTTTCTCTTCATGTGGTTGGTGAGTAAAATCAACTATCGATCTCAAAAAGATAATTTTGTACTCTTACAAACAGCCGAATTTCAAAATCATTTGCTACAAAAGGAGTTTGATGATAATAGAATGCTCTCTGAGGAGCTGAAATTCTATAAAGAGCAACTTGAAGGTTTGGTTGACGAGAAGACGCGCGAATTAAAAGATGCTAAACAATTGGCGGAGAAGAGTGATCGTTTGAAATCTCATTTTTTGGCAAATATAAGTCATGAGATACGCACACCTCTAAACGCTATTATTGGCTACTCAAATATCATCACACTGCCCGATTTGAATAATACAAAGCGAGAGGAGTGTAAAGAGATTATTGTAGAAAATACCCACAAACTTCTAGATCAGATTAATAATGTGTTGATTTTCTCTAAGTTAGAGACAGGAAACTTAACGCTTCTAAACTCAACTTTTGGGTTAAATAACCTCTGTTATGTAGTTTATGAAAATTGGAAGCGTCGTTTTGCCTCCATTGGCGGAAGTTTTGATACTAACGTAATCCTCTCTTTGAATGATGAGCAAGATCGATTATTTAGCGATAAAGCAATGATAAGCTTTTGTTTGAATAGTCTTTTAAACAATGCGTTTAGGTACTCCAATGGTCGAGGTGTCTATTTGGGGTATGAACTTCAACACAAGGATAAAATTGCCTTTTTTGTTAGAGATGAAGGTATTGGGATCCCTGAAAATGAGCAATCCTTGATATTTGATCCTTTTTATCAGAGCGTCGTGGACGATGAAGATGAGAGTGTTACCAAAGGTACTGGATTAGGCTTAAATATCGTAAAACGTATTACTCAGTTAATGGGTGGTAGAGTAGAGGTAGATTCTAGCGAAGGAAAGGGCTCCACTTTTAGAATGGTGTTACCTTATTTTAAAGGGGAAGCTCAGAGTGATGACCATGAAATTATAAAAGTTCCTTATTTGTCGGGCTCAAATATAGTGTTTGTTGATAGTGCGCTTATTACGATGGACTACTACAAAGTGCTTATTGGCGAAACGGGTGCAAACCATATTACATGCACCTCTATCGATTCGGCTCGCGATTATTTTGATCTTAATGTACATGTGGATATTGTGTTTATTGGTCTTAAAGCCAATAATACCGACGTTTTGACATTAATTAATAAGATAAAAAGCAGTTGCCCTGGAGTGCCAATTGTCGCTCTAGTTTCACCTCGTGATCCAAGTATCATGTCGCAGGTAATCTCTTTAGGATACACCGATTTTATTGAAAAGCCTATCTCACGACGATATCTCTATCCAATTTTGGAGAAATATTTAAAGAGAAATATTTAATCCGTTTTCAATAAGTCTAAAACGTATTCGTAATAGACTTCTATTGCCTATTTTACACCAAACAAAAAGCCGTGGAGTACACTTTCCACGGCTTTTTGTTTGCATTATCTCATTCAAGAACTACTCTTCAATTCGTTTTCTTAATTGTTTGTAATCAATTTTACCCGAACCTAAAAGTGGCATCTCCTCTATTCGGATAATCTCTTTTACCTTTCCCAGTGGAGAAACAC
>JAGPHP010000099.1 GCA_018055415.1 Breznakibacter sp.
TGATATGGTCATCGGTTTCGTTTATTCTTCTTTTGCTTCTCTTAAAGAAGTTTGCATGGCGTCCGATCATTCAGGCGTTGCAAGCACGTGAAGAGATGATAGAAGGCTCTATTGCTGATGCTCAGAAAGCTCGCAAAGAGGTTGATGAGTTGTCTATACTCAGAAAGAGCATGTTAGAAGATGCTAAACGTGAGCGTGTAGCTTTATTAAAAGAGGCGCAAGAACTCAAAATGCAGATCATTGATGAGGCAAAAAAGATTGCTCGTAATGAGAGTGATTTGATGTTAAAGGAGGCGCGTATCCAGATTCAACAGGAGAAGGCTAATGCTTTGAGAGAGATTAAAAATCAAGTTGCAATACTTTCTGTTGATATAGCAGGTGTGCTACTAAAATCTGAATTAGAAGCTTCTCCAAAACAGCAGGCTTTAATTGAGAATTACTTAAAAGATGTTACTTTCAATTAATATTGTTATAAATGAATGTTAGTCTAATCACAATCAGGTACGCAAAAGCCCTATTTAGCCTAGCTCTCGAAAAGGGTTTATTGGCTGAGGTTTATGGTGATGTGAAACTTATCTCTCATCAGTTTGATTCTGTAGCTAACTTTCAGGCTGTACTAGATAGTCCTGTGATTAAACCAGCTCAAAAGAGAGAGTTATTTGCCTCTGTCTTTGGGAATAGTGTTAATGTAGTCACTTTGAAGTTTATAGATGTCTTGATTGCAAATCAAAGAGAGGCATTACTTAAGTCAGTTCTCATTGATTTTGAAGATTTATATAAAAAGCATTTAGGGGTTAAGGATGTACGCATGGTTACGGCTGTTCCGCTTGGGGCTGAATTTGAAGCAACTATTAAGTCATTTTTAACAAAGGAATTAAATTCCAATATTGAGTTTACAACTGAGATAAAACCCGATTTATTAGGAGGTTTTATACTTGTTGTTGATGGTAAGATGTTAGACACGAGTTTGTCCTCTAAGCTAAGTCTTATGAAAAAGTCGCTATTAGCTTAACGTTATTAATAATAATGCAATGGAAAGAATTAAACCAGCTGAGGTTTCAGAGCTTTTAAAAAAACAGATAGAAGGATTTAAAACAGGAAAGGAGTTAGAAGATGTTGGTACTGTTTTGCAAGTGGGTGATGGAATTGCTCGTGTGCATGGGTTACTTAACGTTAGATCTAATGAATTAGTCGAGTTAGATTCTTGTATGGGTATTGTGTTAAACCTTGAGCAGGATAACGTAGGTATAGTTCTTTTAGGAACCTCGAAAGGGGTAAAAGAGGGTGATTTGGTTAAACGAACAGGTCGAATTGCCTCTGTAAAGGTTGGTGAAGGTATAATGGGAAGGGTAATCAATACTTTGGGGGAACCCATTGATGGAAAGGGCCCAATCCAAGGCGAATTATATGAGTTTCCATTAGAGCGCAAAGCACCAGAGGTTGTGTTTCGTCAGCCTGTGAAAGAGCCTTTGCAAACTGGTATAAAAGCGATTGATTCGATGATTCCTATCGGTCGCGGACAACGTGAGTTAATTATTGGTGACCGTCAAACTGGAAAAACAGCCATTGCGTTAGATACAATTTTAAATCAAAAGCAATATTTTGATGCAGGTAAACCCGTTTATTGTATTTATGTCGCTATCGGACAAAAGGGTTCCACAGTTGCTAACTTAGTAAATACTTTAGAAACACATGGTGCGATGGCCTATACGGCTGTTGTCTCTGCTCCAGCTGCTGATCCTGCGGCTATGCAGTTTTATGCGCCTTTTACGGGCACGGCCATAGGGGAGTTTTTTAGAGATACTGGTAGAGCGGCACTAATTATATATGACGATTTATCAAAACAAGCGGTTTCTTATCGTGAAGTCTCGTTGCTTCTTCGTCGTCCGCCAGGTCGTGAAGCATATCCAGGAGATATCTTTTATCTTCACTCACGTTTGCTAGAAAGAGCCGCAAAATTAATTGATTCTCAAGATATTATTGAGAAGATGAACGATTTGCCTGAGTCTATAAAACATTTAGTGAAAGGTGGCGGATCTTTAACAGCACTTCCAATTATTGAAACGCAATCAGGTGACGTTTCGGCATATATTCCAACGAATGTGATCTCGATCACTGATGGACAGATCTTTTTGGAGAATGACCTTTTTAATTCAGGTATTCGTCCTGCTATTAATGTTGGTATTTCAGTCTCTCGAGTGGGTGGTAATGCGCAAGTTAAGGCAATGAAAAAGGTTGCTGGAACGTTAAAACTTGATCAAGCACAATATCGTGAGCTCGAGGCATTTTCTAAGTTTGGTTCTGATGTGGACGCTGCAACCATGAATGTTCTTGATAAAGGAAGAAAGAATGTTGAGTTGTTAAAACAAGGACAATATCAGCCAGTATCGGTTGAGCGTCAAATTGCTATTATTTATTGCGGTACTAAAGGTTTATTGAGAAATATTCCTATCGAAAGAACTCGAGAGTTTGAAGTTGAGTATTTAGATCTATTAGCATTGAGATTTCCGAATGTCCTTGAAGAGCTCAAGAAGGGAGTATTGTCTGATGAGATTACAACCATCTTAGAGGATTTAGCAAAAGAGGTTTCAGATAGTTATGAATTAGTTGAATAGTTGCCTTGGAAGGTAGTTTATGGCAAATTTAAAAGATATACGAACCCGAATCAATTCAGTGCGAACTACTCGTCAGGTTACGAGCGCAATGAAGATGGTTTCTGCGGCAAGGTTAAAAAAGGCACAGGATGATATATCAAATATCAGACCCTATGTTTCAAAGGTCTCTGAACTTCTTGCCAATCTTGTTGGCACGATGGAAGGCTCTGATGAGATTGACTTTGCAGCAAAGCGAGAGGTTCGAAAAGTGTTATTGGTTGTAATTACCTCTAATAGAGGTTTATGCGGAGCCTTTAACTCAAATGTAGTTAAAGAGGCTGTAAAAAATATTAAGGGTAAATATCGTAAAGATCAAGTTGAAGTAGAGCTCGTTGCGTTTGGAAAGTTAGGTCAGAAATTGCTTAAGTCGAATGGATTTATTGTAGGTGCTGAGTATAACGAGATGCTAAAGGATCTTAAGTTTGCTGAGGTGGCAGAAGTTGCTAATGGTATAATGGATAGGTTTTTAGGTGGAGAGTTAGACCAAGTTTATTTGGTTTATAACGAATTTGTAAATGCTGCTACTCAAAATGTCATTTACGAACAATTTTTGCCAATTCTGTTGCCTAATAGTGCTGACAGCAATGTAAATCTTGATTATATCTTTGAACCCGATAAATTAACCATTGTAAAGCAACTCGTACCGAATGCACTCAGAACTATTTTCTGGAAGTCGTTATTAGACTCAGTTGCTGCAGAACATGGTGCCCGTATGACCTCAATGCATAAGGCTACCGACAATGCTACGGAGTTATTAGGTGAACTACAATTGACTTATAATAAAGCTCGTCAGGCAAATATCACGAATGAAATTCTTGAAATTGTAGGTGGTGCGGAGGCCTTAAAAAAATAGTTAATCAGTGTTAAATTGATATTGTGACATTCCAATATTATTATATTTGTAGAAATTATATAACCTTGAATAAAATGAAGATATCAAAATTAAATATCATATCAGTTTTTGGAGTTTTAGTACTAGCAATGATCGTGTCTAGTTGTGGTGGAAATAGCAGCCCTAAGACCTCTGAAAGTACCGAATTAAAGCGATCGGAAGTAGAGAAACAAGTGAAGGAGTTTGTTTATCCTTTACCTACTTCTTTTGAAGTTACTGAGATGCTTAATCGAATAGGTGCTTCTTATATTTTGACTCTTTCTAATGAACCAACGAATGTAGATAAGTATTTTACTGAAAAGAGTAAAGCTTTAAATTTGGGTGTTTACGGTGCAGACTTAAGTTATGCAAGTACATATAACCAAAAGCAGCAAACTATCGACTTTATGAATGCTTCAAGACGTTTAATTGAAGAGTTGGATATAGCGGAGGCTGTTGATGTTGATTTGGCTGAGAAGATTGAGGCTAATGAAAATAATAAAGAGGCACTTATCGAACTTATCACAAATTCATTTAATGACACATATCAGTATCTTAATGAGAACGGAAGAGCTGGTATCTCTATGTTAGTAGTTTCGGGATCTTTTATTGAAGGCTTATATATTGCTTGCAATATCTCTGAGGATACTTTCAATAATAAAGAGATGGTTTCAATCATCATGAAACAAAAGGAGTCATTGGATAAATTAGTTGTTGTTTTAAAAGAGCATGCAGAAGATCCAAATGTAAAGGATGTTGTTGCAGATTTGAATAAACTTCACGCCATCTATAATAGTGTTGTTGATGGAGCTATATCTGTAGAACAGTTAGCTGCTATTAAAGCAGAAGTTAATTCAATAAGAGGAAAAATAGTACAATAATATTTAGTAATTACTATATTGCAAAGGTAGTTCACATGAGCTACCTTTGTTGTTTAGAGATAGCTTATTTTGTAATTTAATATAATTGCTGGTAAATTCGTTTAGATAGATGAGTGAAAAGATTTTGGATACCATAATGGCACTATTTGCCCTACTAACTCACTACGATAGTGAGAAGGAGGAGAGTAGAGGCAAGTCCTATCTTGAAGATTGGATCCAAAATTTAGCCTATAATTTTACGGTTGAGAGCATAATTACATTTACTAGTAAATTTCAAGAGTATTTAGATCTTTATAATTTGAATCTTTCCGAGAATGAGGGTTCAAAGGGAGAGTTTCTTATTGAAGCGATTCAGCATAATTGTATCATCTTAAATAAGGAGCTTGTATCAGAGCAAAAAATAGAGTTTCTCATTCAGTTTTATCAATATTTGAGGCAGTGTGGTTATGCTGATAGTGAGATGGTCTCGCGTGCTAATCGTATTGCCAACGATCTAATGGTTGATAGGAGTGATACTGCTAATTTGAGTAATTTTATATTGTTTGGTGCTTCTAAGGTCATTTCGAAGGGTAACATTCTCGAAATAAGTGAAAATGACCCTTCTGACAACTCATTTAAACATATAAAAACCAACAATCAGCAAGTTGTAGTTCATATATTGCGAATTGTTTCCACGGATACCTATCTTTTAACTTACTCTGGAGGTAGGAATCTCTACCTTAATGGGTATAATATTTCACAAGATAAGGTATGGATTTTTTCAGCTGGGTCCTTGATAAGGACTTCTCGGATGGAGCCTATCTATTATGGAGCAGTCGTTGAGAAGTTTATTGAGCGAAAAGATAAAACTCGAATTATTTACAGAGCTGTTGATATTGAGTATAGGTTTAGCGACAAACAGATAGGAATTCATCCGTTTAGCTTTACTGGTAGATCGGGGCAGTTGGTTGGAATAATGGGTGGAAGTGGTACGGGAAAGTCCACACTACTCAATGTTTTAAATGGACGCTTAAAACTTTATAATGGATTTATAACTATTAATGGTTATGATCTCTCTTTAGAGAAAGAGGAATTAAAAGGTGTTATTGGTTATGTGCCTCAGGATGATCTTCTTATTGAGGAACTTACAGTTTATGAGAATCTCTACTATAACGCAAAGCTCTGTTTTAAGACCTTTGATGAAGTACAAATTAATCGACTTGTAGAGGGGGCTTTAAATGATTTCGATCTTGTAGAAGCTAGAGATTTACAAGTTGGTAGTCCTATTAAGAAGATAATTAGTGGCGGTCAGCGAAAGCGCTTGAATATAGCCTTAGAGCTTATTCGTGAGCCCTCTGTATTGTTTGTTGATGAGCCAACAAGTGGTTTATCGTCAATGGATTCGGAGAAGGTTATAATGCTTCTTAAAAAGCAGACCTTGAAAGGTAAGCTCGTTATTATTAATATTCACCAGCCCTCATCTGATATTTATAAATTACTCGATAAGCTCTTAATTATAGATAAGGGTGGTTACATCATTTATAATGGTAACCCTGTTGATGCGTTAGTTTACTTTAAGAGTTTAGCCAAGTATGTAAATCCCGAGGAGCGAGAGTGTTTTACGTGTGGAAATGTAAAGACCGAGCAGCCACTACGTATTATTGAGGCTAGGATGGTAAGTTCCAACGGAAAGCTTATTCGTAAACGGAAAGTTGCTCCTGAAAATTGGTATAAGACCTATTTGCTCAATTTTGAGAATCGATTTGAGTGGAAGCGAAAAGCTGCTACCGAGAAGCGGGAGCCTCTTCCTCCCAATTTTTTTAGTATCCCTGGACGTTTAAAGCAGTTTATAGTTTATCTACTTCGTGATTCTCTTTCGAAATTGAAAGATAGCCAGTATATGCTTATTACTTTTTTGGAAGCGCCTATACTTGCAGTTCTTTTGGGCTATTTTACCAAATATATCAATACAATAACGGGTGATGGAAAATATGTTTTCGAAAACAACGTAAACTTACCTGCCTATATGTTTATGGCCGTGGTGGTTTCCATTTTTTTAGGTTTGAATGTTAGTGCTGAGGAGATAATAAAAGATAGAAAATTACGGCAAAGGGAGATTTTCCTTAACTTAAGTAGATCGAGTTATTTGAATAGTAAAGTGCTTATACTCTTCGTTATAAGTGCCATACAAACGGCTAGTTTTATTCTTATTGGGAATGCGATACTTGAGATTCAGGATTTGACATGGGGTTATTGGATTATTCTCTTTTCTACCTCCTGTTTCGCTAATATGTTGGGTTTAAATATTAGTAGTGGATTAAAATCGGTTGTTGCGATATACATTTTAATTCCGTTGATTTTGGTTCCACAGCTTTTGTTTAGTGGGGTGATTGTGAACTTTGATAAGCTTCATAAGTTTATGAGTACAAGCGATTATGTGCCTAGAATTGGTGATTTCGCCGTTTCAAGATGGTCGTATGAAGCACTTTCTGTATATCAGTTTAAGAGTAATAAGTATCAAAGAGAGTTTTTTGATTATGAAAAGGAGATGAGCACCTCGATGTATAATTCAACACTTTTAATCCCTGCTTTACAAAAGAAGAATGAGGAAGCTCTACTCTATTTTAATAAGAACGAGTTTACTAAGTTTCGTCAAACGCTTAGGTTGTTAAATAGTGAAGTTCGTAAACTCATCCTTAATGTTGAGCATAAGCCCTCAAATTTTACATTGTTTCCGATATTGGCTACAAAGTATAGTTCTGAGAGTAAAGAGTTTATTGATTTAATACTAGAGGAGTTGCGAACTAGTTATATGGATCAATATAATAGCTATCGAGAGCAGAAGGAGGCACATTATCATGAACTTTTAAAGCGAGAGGGTTCTGTAGAGAATTTCTTGAAGTTTAAAGAGGAAAATAACAATACGGCTTTAAACGATTGGATGCTAAATAAACAAGAGGTTTCTCAGATTGTGTTTGCAGGAAATAGATTTATTCGGAAGAAGGCGCCAATTTATAAAGAACCTACTTCACGATTTGGTCGCGCACATTTTTATGCTCCTTATAAGAATTTTCTAGGTTTGCACATCGATACACCTATCTTCAACGTAATAATTATTTGGTTATCAACAGGATTTCTGTATGTAGCACTCTACCTGAATCTATTGAGAAGAATTGTTGATTATTTCGAGTCGTTCCAGTTAAGAATGATTAATAAGCGAATGCAAAAGGTAAATCCATAATAATAAAAAAGGGAGTTGATTATTCCGCTCCCTTTTTTCTTCTAGATATTTCGTTTTGGATTTGTGCGGCAAATTCGTAGTTTTCCTCGTTTACGGCATCGGCTAACATGTTTTCTAAATCTTGTTCGGACTTATCTGCCAAAAGTCTTTTTTTGTCTTTTTTTGGCGTTGGTTCATCTTCTTCGTCGGCTTCTGAAGAAGATTTTTGTGTCCCCTCAGTGTGTAGATCAAGAATAATTCCCGATTGTTCTATGATATCTTCGTAAGTATAGATAGGACAACCAAAGCGGAGAGCAATTGCTATTGCATCAGATGTTCTGGAGTCGATATGAACAATGTCGTTCTCTTTTGCACAAATTAATTCGGAGTAGAAAATTCCCTCTTCTAGTTTGTAAATGGTTACTTCGAGAATCTCTACATTAAAAGATTGAGCAAAGCTGAAAAAAAGATCGTGAGTCAGAGGCCTTGACGGTTGTAATCCCTCTATTTTGATAGCAATAGATTGAGCCTCAAGATTTCCGATTATGATTGGAATGCGACGTGGTCCATCTTCCTCTGAAAGAACCAGAGCGTAGGCACCAGACTGCGTTCTACTATATGATAGTCCTAAGATATTAAGTTTAATTTTTTTTCTCATTTTGATATAAACCTATGATGTTTGACGGTAACTGAAGAATTTGTAATTGACAAATTTCGTTAGTCAACAATAATAGATAAAAATAATGAAAATGGTATAAGAAACAGCGTTTTTTATCTCTGATTCTTTACTTTCATAATGATGATTTCGTGATGATCATAAAAAAACGTGTTAAAATGGTGAAACTCAATAAAATTCTTTGCAGATTAGAAATTAATAACTAATTTTGCAGTCCTATAATTCTTGTGGGTTTTAGAAGAAGATGATCGAGTTGATCACTCACCTACGGAAAAAACTGTTAAATTATTATTAATGTACGCAATTGTAGACATTGCTGGACAGCAATTTAAAGTAGAAAAAGATCGTAAGGTTTATGTGCATCGTTTGGATGCAGAGGTTGATTCAACCCTAAGCTTCGATAAAGTATTGTTAGTGGATCACGCTGGTACTGTAAAAGTTGGTGCTCCGTTAGTATCAGGTGCAAAAGTTACTGCAAAGGTATTAGCA
>JAGPHP010000281.1 GCA_018055415.1 Breznakibacter sp.
ATAAAGCCTGCTTATGCAGGCTTTATCTTTTTGGTAGTTTTGGCAAACCTTATAAGCTTTTTCGCCCTGTCGCTGATCATTTTTCAGCGTGATTTTCAAAGACCAATCAGGAAATTGTGCAGGCAATAAATAGGGCAGGGCTGCCAGATTTAAGCTGAACGACTGAGCCGACTTTTAACTGGTTGCCTTCGATTTGTTGATTGTGCAACATGGCTGCCATTTGGTTAAAGGCTGTGATAAATGCTTCTTTGATTTTTGCAGCTTTCTCTCCAGTAAAACCCATGACTAAAAACATCCAACCGTCTTTGGTCATTTCATAATATTTAGATTCACGAGTTGCACCACTACCAATTTGAATCTCTTGACCATGAACGCAAAAATGCGTTGATGAAAAAGTAGGCGAACAATCTAGGCTTTCAATCTTACGAATTACATCGGCATGACGTTTGCCAAAATATTCGGCTACTTTTAGACTGTCGGTTTTGATTTGGTCGTTTTGGATAAATACGGCTGTGCTGAGGTCGTTCACTTTGCAGCCCCTTTAATTGTTGTGATGAGTTTTTGAATTAGGGTTTGTTTTTGGGCAAAGTCCTTTGCCTTGATACGACGATAGCAGATGCTATCTAGCTTTGATGGTGTGTTCATTGCTGAACTCCTAGTTTAATTTTCGAAATTGGCACACTAAAATTTTCGGGTGCTGGGAGGTTCGAAGCCGTAAACTAGAACGGCGGACTTATTTCTCTTGCGAGTATTGTATTCGTCGCCCTCCCAACATGAAGCAGGTAAAACCTGAAATGGTGAGAAGTTGTACTTTTGATAAGCACAAAAAAACCACATTGACGTTGTGGGTAACGCTAGTTTAATAAGGCTTCGACACCTTGTGGATAGGTTATGGGTTTTCGGGTGGGGTGTCAAGGGATGTTTAATCAGTTGTTTAACTGTGTTAAGTTGTTAAAGTGCTAGCAGTTTTATTTTACCGTCAGTATAATGCAATACATGGTATTGCATTATACTGACTGAAATATGGTTTTTAGGGTTAGTAACAGTAGCTTTGGGATGTGTAATGACAAAAGAAATTCTTTGTTTTCATACATGTAATAATGAAGGTGGCAAAGAGTTTATTTTAGAACGTGCACCATTTCATAGTGATACAACTAAGCCTCAATGGCTTGGTCAAGGTTACTATCTTTGGACAGATTCTGATTATTATGCTCATGATTGGGGGCGACAAGCTCCTAGGTATGGTAATTATGTCATTACGAAATTTAAGTTAAGTGTCGAAAGTTCTTATTTTTTGGATTTGGTGGGGAATGTAGCCGATCAACTATATTTTCTGGGTTTGGTTCAAAGTTATAGAAACTCTTTAACTGAAAAAATGAGTCAAATACATGATCCAAAAAAGAAAGAGCGATTTAGGCAAGCACTTAAGCGACCTCTATCTGTGTCTACGGTGATCCAGCATTATAGGAGAGAGCGAAAGTTCCCCTTTAAAGTAGTAAAAGCACAGGATATCGTTGCTAAGAGTACAAATACAATGAGTTATGTTGTTCCGAGTAAAGATGATGCTGTTTTGCATTATCCAACTCGACAACAAATAGTGGTTTTTCCTGAAGCAAAAGATTTATTGGGTAAAGCTGAGTGGCATCATTCAGAATCTAATGAAATTGCAGATGAAGTATAGGGTAGGTGTGTTATGAATAAGCATCATGAAATTGCATTACAAGAAGCTAAAAATTGGTTGGAAAATGTTGATGCAGATGAGTTCTTGAATGATTTTTTAGAATTACAAGATCAAGCTTGTGGTCCTACTGTTGATGAGTTCATGCAAGCATTACATATTCCTACATATGCTCTTTTTGGTTTAACTAATGAAGACTACTGGGCTAATCCTTATACTGATGTGATTTCACTCAATTTATCCGAGCATGAAATGCAACGTATATTAGAACTTTTTGATGCTACACGAGCAGGTAGAACCCAAAGATGTGCAAATGATGAAATTTATAGTTTTAAACATTCAACATTTTATAATTCTAGTGATAGTTTTATGAGTGAATCTTTGGATGAAGATTATTCTCTAGTGGCATAGTTGGTATTGTGGATAATTAAATGAAAATTAAGCTTGTTTCAACAAAAGCAATTAATATTGTACTCACACCATGTGAGGTAGAAGAGGATTCTTCTGATAAAGAAATGGAATTTTCTTTTGATTTTAATCCTCATCTACCTGAAAATGAAACAAATATTAAAACTTTTATTATTGCTTTTTTGGGTGAAATGAAGAGTTATAAAGAGGCTTTCGAATGCAAAGTTGTATTTGTGGCACAATTTCAAACTGATGAAGTTATTGAGCGGGAGTTTTTAAAAAATAAATTTGCTTTGATTAATGCTCCTGCTATTGGTTATCCATATTTTAGAGCTTTTTTCTCAAATTTACTTTTAAATGCTGGCTATGAGCCTTATTTTTTACCAACTATAAATTTTGTGAACCTAAAAGAGAAAAAAGAAAAAGAGTTGGCTGAACAAGAATAAAACTATCAACAAAATATAGTGTGTTTGATATAAGGCTCGATAAAAAAATCGAGTTTTTTATCCGAATAGCCGTAAAACCTCGGGGTTTAGCCCGAGGATATAAGGCTGCAATCCGCTAGTCCCCCTTGTGGGGATTGGCTAGGATTGCTAAAAACATTTGAATCTAGTAATCCATGTGCTAT
>JAGPHP010000100.1 GCA_018055415.1 Breznakibacter sp.
TGCTTTATTTTTTTGAACGAAGTATTAATAAAAAAGCAATAAAGTGACTGAGACCAAGTACATTTTTGTAACCGGTGGTGTTGCCTCTTCTTTAGGTAAAGGTATTATTTCGGCATCATTAGCAAAACTCTTACAATCAAGAGGTTTAAGCGTAACTATTCAAAAGTTAGATCCCTATTTGAATATCGATCCAGGGACTCTAAATCCATACGAGCATGGTGAGTGTTATGTAACTGAAGATGGTGCAGAAACCGACTTAGACTTAGGTCATTATGAGCGTTTCTTAAACGTTCCAACCTCACAAGATAATAACGTTACAACTGGTCGTATTTACCAAAACGTAATTAACAAAGAGCGTAAAGGCGACTATTTGGGAAAAACAGTACAAATCATCCCTCATATTACCGATGAGATCAAACGTAACATCAAGCTGCTTGGAAATAAGCATAAATTTGATGTGGTTATTACTGAAATTGGTGGTACTGTAGGTGATATTGAGTCACTTCCATACATCGAGGCCGTTCGTCAAATGAAATGGGAGTTAGGTTCAAACAGAGCTATCGTAATTCACTTAACGCTGGTTCCTTATCTAAGTGCATCGGGAGAGTTAAAAACAAAACCGACTCAACACTCTGTAAAGCAATTGTTAGAAATTGGTGTACAGCCAGATATTTTGGTACTTCGAACCGAGAAAGATCTATCGAGCGACCTTCGCAAAAAAGTAGCTCTCTTCTGTAACGTTGATCCAAAAGCCGTTATTCAAAGTATCGATGTATCAACCATTTACGAAGTTCCTGTAAAAATGCAGGAAGAGGGGCTTGATGAAATCGTTCTTAAAAAATTACAACTTCCTACCGACATTCAACCAGATATGAGTGAGTGGAAAGAGTTTTTGGCCAAACTTAAAGGAGCCAAAAAGGTAGTAAAAATTGGTTTAGTTGGTAAATATGTGGAGTTAGCCGATGCCTATAAATCTATCATTGAAGCATTAATACATGCTGCCACCTATAACGACCACAAAGTATCAATACAACTTATTCATTCTGAAAAGATTAACTCATCTAATGCCGCCGAAAAATTAAAAGATTTGGATGGAATTTTGGTTGCTCCAGGTTTTGGACATCGTGGTATTGAAGGTAAAATTGAAGCCGTAAGATATGCTCGCGAAAACAACGTTCCATTCTTTGGTATCTGCTTAGGAATGCAGTGCGCAGTTATTGAATATGCCCGTAATGTTTTAAACCTAACCAACGCCAACTCGCGTGAAATGGATAGAACCACACCATACCCAGTTATCGATTTGATGGAAAATCAGAAAAATGTAACCGAAAAAGGTGGCACGATGCGTTTGGGAGCTTATGAGTGTGAATTAGATAAAACCTCGAAAATATTTGATGCTTACAATCGTGTATCTCCTATTAAAGAGCGTCATCGTCACCGTTACGAGTTTAACAATGACTATTTGGAAGCCTTTGAAAAAGCTGGCATGAAAGCCGTTGGAAAAAATCCTGAAACAGGATTAGTTGAGATTGTTGAGATCCCAACACACAAGTGGTTTGTAGGTGTTCAGTTTCACCCTGAATATCGAAGCACTGTGCTTCAGCCTCAACCAATTTTTATGGCATTCATCAAGGCAGCGATTAACAAATAATTAAAATAACCACATTTAAAAAATTATAAACTAAGGACTTAAAACAAGAAATGGATAGAAATTCGATTATAGGGATATCCCTAATTGTAGTTATAATAGGTTTGTTTTATTACGTAAATAAACCCAGCGAGGAGCAAATTGCTGCTCAAAGAAAATATCAAGACTCGATACAGTTAGTAGAATACAATAAAATTGCTGCAGAAAAGGCAAGAGCTGAAGAGATTGAAAAAGCAGCCAAACAGTTAACACAATTAGATTCAACTCAAACTCAAGAGCGTTTTGGATCATTTTCAAACAGTGTTGCTGGTAACGTAGAGTTTACAACTCTTGAAAACGAAGTTGTAAAAGTAATTCTATCAAACAAGGGTGGACGCGTTTACTCGGTTGAGCTTAAGAAATACAAAGCATTTGACGAAAAACCTCTAATTCTTTTCCAAGGAGATCAAAACGTTTTTGGTTTCACATTTACACATAAGAATAGAGTTTTTAATACCTCCGACCTCTTTTTTGTTGCAAAAGATGTTGATTCAAAAACAAAATCATTTACCCTTAATGCTGGTGAAGGAAGTAGTTTAGAGTATCGTTACACACTAGCTCCAAACTCCTACATGGTTGACTTCTCTATTGTTTCCAACAATTTACAGAATGTAATGACCTTTCAAAGAGGTGCAGCGGAACTTGAGTGGAAAACCGATATTTTGCCACAAGAAAAAGGACGAACTTTTGAGCACACCTACTCAGGAATTCATTATAAATACTATAAAGATGAAGTTGACGATTTAGGAGTGAAGGAAGATGGCGAAGAGGAGTTAAGAACTAAAGTTCAATGGATTGCATTTAAAAGTCAATTCTTTTCGTCGGTACTTATTGCCAAAGATCCATTTGCTTCTTCAAAAATATCAACAACAATACCTAAAGATAAAGAGGGCAAATTTGATAAAGAGGCTTCAAAAATTTACACTGCAAATGCGTTAATTGGATTACCTCAGTCAAATGTAAACGGAACTCAAGATTTTCACTTCTATTTTGGCCCTAACGATTACGAAATTCTAACAAAATATGAATCATACGAACTAAGTGAACTTGTATATTTAGGTTGGGGATTTTTGAGAATCATCAACTTAGGTGTTCTTTATGTTTTCAACTTTTTAGAAGGATTTATTTCAAGTTATGGTCTAATCATCCTTATCTTAACACTACTTATTAAGTTAATTCTTCACCCGCTTACCTATAAATCGTACATATCTTCGGCTAAAATGAGAGTATTGAAGCCTGAAATTGATGAAATTAATGCACGTATTTCGGCTGACAAACCAATGGAGCGCCAACAAGCGACCATGAATCTTTATAAGAAAGCGGGAGTAAATCCGCTCGGAGGATGTTTGCCAATGCTTTTGCAAATGCCAATTTTGTTTGCAATGTTCCAATTTTTCCCTGCATCTATTGAACTAAGACAAGAGCCGTTCTTATGGGCAGCCGATTTATCATCTTTTGACTCAATTTATGACTTGCCATTTTATATCCCTTTCTATGGCTCACACATCAGTCTCTTTACCCTATTAATGGCGGTAACCAACATTGTATATACCCACATGAGCCAAGATTTAGGTCAATCAACAGCTCAAATGCCAGGTATGAAATGGATGATGTATTTAATGCCAATTCTATTTTTAGGTATGTTCAATGATTATGCATCAGGTTTAAGTTATTACTACTTCATCTCTACATTAATCTCTATTATTCAAACACTTATAATTCGCCGTTTTGTTGATGAAAAGGCACTATTGGCACAGATTCATGCACATAAAGCAAAACCTGTAACAAAATCTAAATTCCAACAGAAATTAGAAGATATGCAGAAGCAACAAGCTCAATTAAAGAAAGCAAAAAAATAATCTTTCAAGAGATACACAAAAAAGAGGCGGACAATTGTTCGCCTCTTTTTTTGCTTTTTAGTTATATACACATTCCCCAGTTTTAACAAACCTGAAAATTAAGGTAAACTGATATTTATAATTTTCGACTGCGTTGGATTTAATACCAAGATTTGGTAATTTTGACCATTAAAAGATTTGAATATGGGAAAAAACACATCGATTTCATTAGGCTCTCACTTTGAAGAATTTATCCATTCAGAAGTCTCTTCTGGAAGATATAGTTCAGCAAGTGAAGTAATTCGTTCTGCATTAAGACTTCTCGAATCAGAAGAGAAAAAAATGAACGATTTGAGAAATGCTTTGATAGAAGGAGAAAATAGTAAAATGGTAGATAATTTTAATCCTCAAAACCATTTAGCAGATTTACATAAGAAGTACTTACGATAATGAGGTATCGAATAAGTGAAAAAGCTATTGCGGATTTGGAACAAATATGGTTATATACCTACACTAATTGGTCGTTAGATCAAGCGGATAGATACCATAAACAAATAATTAATGAGATCGAATACATTGCTGTTAATATTGAATATGGCAGGAATATGGATCATGTGCGTCTAGGATATAAAATGACAAAGGTTAAATCTCACTTAATTTTCTACAGAGAAATTGATATTCATACTGTCGAGGTCATAAGGATTTTGCACCAAAATATGGATATTGAAAACCGACTTAAAGAATAATAAAACGCACGCTCATGCTTTAAACTGTTGCACAATCGAAACCGTAGGCTAGATAAATAACTTCATCCTAATAAAATCTAATTATATTAAAATTAAGGATATTAAAAATCCCGTTAGTTTAACAGTATGCACCCCACCAAACACATATTTTCGCTTAAGTCAAGTCCATATATCTTTGGTTCAAAAGAAACACTATGAAAAGATCAAAGGCGGAGGTTATGTTTGCTAAAGTGGATGCCTGGAAACAGAGCGGCCTACCAATGAAGGTTTTTGCGCAGAGCGAAGGCATAACGCAAAGCTGTTTGGAATATTGGATTCGTAAACAGCGTGCATTGCCAGTGAGCTCCCATCCATTTATAAAACTTTCCAGATCGATGGAATTCTTTGAGACAAGAGCACAAGTTTCAAAAGATCAAAGCCAGAGCCATGCACCCCAAGTTGTGCTGACCTTTGCGAGCGGTTTGTGCCTAAAAATTTACGGATAGATGCTGGGGTTGAGTGCAAACCTGCGATATTTCTTGTGTTGCACCACCATTGATATGCGAAACAGATTCGATGGATTGGCTGGAATTGTCAGAAATCAGCTCGGAAAAGATCCCAATTTTTTTAAATAAGACACGAACGCATATCAAGCTGCTTTATTGGGACGGCGATGGATTTGCCCTGTTTTACAATGGCCTTGAAAGGGGCAGATATGCCTTTACAGCTCTAAACGTGTGCTCCACCGTGGTTTATAACCATGCGTAACATAGGTTTAACCATTGGTTCGGTTGGCGCCGTACTATTATGTACGCCCGAGCCTTACCAAGCTCGGTGGTGCTTATTGCAGGCTATTTAGCCCTTGCAGGCGGCGTGATTGAGCGCCGTAAGCCAAACAGCGGTTAAATAGGGGTGATTTAAGATGCAACTCATCGGGTGACTCAAAGTCACCCGATGAGCAATAACAAATTTAAGAGGCCTTCGGAAACGGAGGCCTTTGTTGGGGTTTATGGTCGGCATTCAATCAGTTTTGTATTAATTAAGTGTCTTAAAATCATTGTTTGCTGAATCCTTAATCTCTTCAATAATGGTTGTCACAGCATTTGTCATATTAGTTCTGTCGATAAGCAAGTAGGTGCTTTTCGAAGAAAAATCATAGAAGTTAACATCTTCAATTGTTTCGTCTTTAAAGTTTGACCATTTTTTAGGATCCACTAAACCCCATGATAATTTTCCAAAACCTGATATGTATGCTTGTTTCTGTTTAATATCGAACACCAAGCCATAATTTATATCTTTATTTTGATGAGTAACGATTTCAATGCCTTTATTGAAATCAAAATCTCCGTCTACAAAAAACGAAACGCCTTCAAATTGCTTTTCTAAATTATTTTTTAATTCAGTCCAAAATTCATGAACTGTGTGCCATTTAACGTGATTAAAATTCTCAATAAGATATTTTGTGTCGGCAATGTTTTCCGCGACAATATTTTTCAATTTAATTCTTTCTTCCATTGGTATGTCATTATGAGTTAATCGTTCAATCAAATTGGAGTAATGTTCTATAAAATTCTTAACTTGAAATTTTTCATCAGGTGTATTTTCAATACACTTATTTAACCATTCTCTTATATGAGAATCATACGAAAGCATATTTTGGGCACCCCAACTTTCTGGTTTATCTTTCAAAACTCCAATACTAATATCAGAAGGTATTTTATTTAAACTTAAATAGTAAACATAAACCTCTTTACATTGATACTCTTTACATCCAAAACCATCTTTATCTATTCCTAATTTTATAGTATTGTAATATCGCTCTAATTGACCTCTATATCCATCTCCTTTTGAGTCATTATTACTGTCTTTAGCATCAATTTTATTCTCAATAATAATGGCTTGTCTACTTAATGTATTAACAATCAACAAATCAATATCTTTATATTCGGATTTTCTATTTTCATTAGGCAATACTACAACATTCGACACTTTCGATAGATCAAATTTTTCTTGATCTAATTTCAAAATTTCGCGAACAAAAGCATGAAGGTATTCGCCATTCATTCCATGACCAGAAGTTGGTGAAAGAAGATAGGAAATCATACGTGAATGAAGATTAACTTCGTCTCTCTCTTTGTGTAATGCTGAAATGATATTAAATCTATTATGTTCTCGCTTTTTGTCATAAGAACTTTTCAGTTCTCTTAACGGTATGTATAACTTTTCCATAATTTGCGTTATCTTAATCTTGACCGTAACGGTTTGCTGTATATTTGGGCCTTTAGAAACTAAATCCCATATAGACCGATAAAGCATACAGCTTGTTCGGTGCACTTTTTCTATCCATAATAGTCTTGATAATTTGTCATTTCAAAACATTAGGGTTTCCAATACGTGGAGTGTATCACTCACAGGATGTATTAGAGTCAACCTGTGAGTAACATTTAACTCCCTAATCCTCCTTTTCATCGAAAAGTGCTTGCATGGAACTCATATAGCCTCCAAACAGTTTCTTACGATTCACTCTTTGGGAACCATCGCTACCGAACTCTGTTTCAAAGAGCGATTTTAGCTGTGCCAAAAATTCGGAAGAGAACTCACGGGGTGAGTCAAAGTCACTCTGTGAGTGATAGTCTAAACCCATTATGTCAAGTAATTCGAGCACAAGGTTGTAGTCGGCTTCAGTTTTTGGTGTGATTGTAATCTGTTTCATTTTTCTATGGTTTTAGTTTTCCGTGGGTGTTACCCATCGTTACTCACTCTCCGTGGGTTTGACACACGGTTATAAACGGTTGTTCCTTCGGAACAAGGATTGTGTTACTCATTCCTTAGAGCTATCTTAAAGCGATTCAAACTTGGCCGTCGTAGTCGGATTACCACGTGTTAATTTTTTAATAGTAAGCTCTTCTGTTTTATTGTTCGCTAAAAGAAGTTTTTTTATCTGTTCCGCCTTTTCTTTCAAAAGTAACATTAAAAATCTCTCAGATCTCTTTTCCGTGTATATAATTACTACAAGTTAAAATAATACATGGAAAGCTTAATGAGTACTTTTCGCAATTATATGCTTCGTTTTTGAAAGTCTTAGTGTATTCCATAATTCTATTTGTAAAAGATTGATTGAATTTTAGCGTTTAGTACCTCATCATCAGTTATTCGTTCCAAGGTTTTGGTGTCATCCGAAATGGCAATGTATTTAATATAAATTTCACCAGGCTGCCAAAGGCTTTCTGCGATACTGCACATGAGCTCAACGCTTTGCCCTTCAATTAGGATTTCGTGAAATGACAAGTAGTCTACACCAATAAAGCAGAATTCAAACGAGCTTACCTTATCTGTGAGCTCCAATATAGAATATAGGTGTCCATTACGAAATTTACCAGTTCTAATTTTCCCAATTATGCCTGATATGGCGATCTTTTTACCCAATAATTTCTTTAGGTCATTCAACTGACTTAATTCAATTTTTAAATAGTTCATTTCTTATAGATTTAAGAAAAGCATAAGTATTAACACATTTTTTCAATGCAAATGTCGTTTTGCACAACGTTTTCATTATCAAAAGTACACCACGACTACGCCAAATTATGTCGTTCTTAAAAAATATAATTATTTAAACTCTTTTGTAGTTTCTCGGTAATTGAATCACGCAATTCTTGTGGTGCAATAACAGTAACATGCTCACCCATAGAGAGTATCTCCATTTGGAAATCGAAGGTTAACCTTACATTTAAACTAATGCGGTACTCATTTTCATCGTCTTTCACTATTTTTTGCGTAGGATGTAAAGGTAACGTTTTGATATAATGAGCTTGAAATGGGGTAAAAGAGAGGATTACCTCTTGAGGTAGGTTGTCTGGCGCACCAAACTCAACGCCAAAATTGTGTTTGAAATATTGGTGAATATCAAACGTTTTTGGGTATTTATAGTTCGTAGTTAGCACTTCAAGATTTGAAACTCGATCTAGTCCATAAATCTTAATTGCGCCATCGTTGGTGTCAGTTCCAACTAAGTACCAACGTTGATTAAACTCTTTAATTCCAAGAGGTTCTACTATTTTAATGCTGGCAGGTTTCCAAAAATTATTGTGTTTAAATTTTAATTGACTAGATTTATCAAGCGCCTTTAATATAAGATGTAAAAAATCTATTCCAGAGATTTTCCTTTGTTCCAACTCAATCCATCTATCTGCCTTCGTATATATTTGAAGCGCAAAATTTGTTAGAGCATTTTCCAAAAGACGCTGTTTAACCTTATCGAAATAGAGCTCTTCCTCTGAGTCTATCGAATAATTCTTCGACGCATTATCATAAGATATATAGACACTATAAACTTCGGCAATGTCTATCATATCACGTTCAAACGTACGCTTCGAAAAGTTGTATTTTATACGAATAAGATCACATTGATCCCTCCAATAAGTGGCAATCTCTTTATAGGTGGACCTTTTCTTCAATCTCAAACAAGAGATAATGGAGAGGTAGCGTTGAA
>JAGPHP010000282.1 GCA_018055415.1 Breznakibacter sp.
TTAAGTCAAAATCGATTCCAATTACACTTAATAATCTTGATGTGTTAGTTCAGGCCGGATTATACAAGTCAGAAGAGGTTTTTCAATAGTTTTATAGCATAAGTATAAAGTTATATGTGGCAAAATTTAAAGATTAGAAATAAAATTGCTTTTGGTTTTGGAGTCATACTCTTAATAGCCGTTTTAGCAGGTATTGTTATTACCACCAACTTGGCTATTGTTAAGGGGAAAATGAAGGAGCTCTCTACGACTTATATTCCATCTGTCGGCGAAAGTAATATTATGGTTAAGAACTGGCTTGAAGCCGAAGAGGCCGAACGAATCTATTTCTTTACTGGAGTTCCCTATTTTAAGGAGCGCCATCAGGCAGCTTTTGAAAAAACCTCTGGAGCCATTACGGCTTTGGCCAAATTAATGGCTGAACACGAAGAGGTGCTACTTCAAAAGGGAATCGATCTGAAAAAGAGTGTGCGTTTGGCTCAGGAGTACAAAACAATATACTCTGACTACGAAACGCAGAGAGCAAATTACGATGTTGCTTATGTTGATTTTATCGACGCATCGCAAAAATCATTAAACCGTGGTAGTAGAACCCTAGGAAGTGCCGAAGCTCGCATTTTGGCTTTAACTCATAATATCACCCTTCATCTCATTTCAGGCAAAGGTCACGATATGCATGCAATTTTGGAGGAGTTAAATGGCATTTCTGCCTATGGTGAAGTGGGCGCCTTAAAAGATGCAGCAGTCAAGTTTCTTAATAACTATGTTGAAATAAAGCAACTCGAGCTTAAATGCTATGAGGCCGAAACAGAACTTTATGGCGAATTGAGAGTCTCGGCAGATATAGGACTTGATAAGATATCAGAATTAGGGGTCGAGAATACCGAAATTATTCAAAGTCAGCACACCATGTTGTTGTTCGTGCTCCTCTTTCTGATCCTTTTTGGAGGAATAATTACGGTTGTTTTAACCAACTCAATTTCGCGTCCGATAAGTGAGGGAATTGTGGTTGCTGAGCAGATTGCATCTGGCAATTTAGATATTGAACGTTATAGTTCTGATCGAAATGATGAGGTGGGTCGTTTGCGCAAAGCAATGGATCAGATGGCATTTAATCTACAAGGAATTGTCAAAGAGATTACCTCGAGTTCTGAAGCGATGCTAGCGGCAAGTAAACACCTTATTCACGATGCAATTGAGCTCTCAGAGGGTTCAAGTAAGCAAGCGTCTGCTGCCGAAGAGATAGCTTCTTCGATGGAGGAGATGCAGGCTAATTTGCAACAAAGTGCTCATAATAGTGAACTTACTGGTGCAACAGCTAAAAAGTCATCTATTGCCATTAGGGAGAGCCAGCAACAAAATCATGAGGCTTCCGTCTTGCTGAATAAGATTACCTCAAAGATTTCAATTATTACGGATATAGCTCTTCAAACTAATATTTTGGCGCTTAATGCGGCCGTTGAGGCAGCAAGAGCTGGACAGCATGGACGTGGATTCGCGGTTGTGGCCAATGAGGTTAAGCGTCTCTCGCAAACAAGCCAAGAAGCTGCTAGCGAGATCACTCTTGTATCTCGAGACACAATGGAGACCTCTAAGATAGCTATGGCTAAGTTGGACGAAATTGTGCCGCAAATTGAGCAAACTACCTTATTGGTAAATGAAATCTCTATTGCAGCATCAGAACAATTGTCGGGTATTGAGCAGATCAACAGAGCTATGCAGCAATTAAACGATGTAGTCCAGATGAATGCCCGCTACTCTGATGGTATCAGCAGTGCTGCCGAACGCATTGAAGATTTATCTAAACGCTTAAACGACTCAATTGCTACCTTTCAGGTAAAATAGGGCAATAAAGCTTATAAAAACACCCATGTGGTAGTTGAGAAATCAATCACTGCATGGGTGTTTTGTTTTATATATTATTGTTTTGTACTTGATCATCATTTAGTTTAGAAGTGTGAGGGGTGTTGTTTCCTTTATCTTTAGACTAACTGGTAGCGGTATATTTTCGGGCGCGTAGTGTGTATGGTTTTATATAATCCGAACACTTATAGAATTGTATGAAATTCCGCCTAGAAAATTACCGTGTTAGCGGTAGTTTTAGTCTTCAAGTTGATTTATTCTTATGTATTCTTTTCTGACTCTAGCGCAAATCATTATTTCTAGGTTGAAAGATGTGGTTTATTCTAGGTTGAGTAAACCAGGTTCCAATGGGAAAAATTAGTAACAAAAGCAACTCTCCTACAAATTCACCAAACCCAACAATTTTATTTGATTCCAGGGATTTAAGAGATTTCGGCAAGTTGTAAAAAGTATAAATTATACCAAATAGAGTTAGTGGAGTTAAAAGTATTGACATTGCTTGTGGAATAATGTAATTTCCAGAGAATATCACTTGTAAATTCATGTTTATATATCCTATAGCACTTACAATCACTGCAAAAGCAAATAATCCAGTGTTAAATCTGTATGGGTTTTCAGATATCTCATTTAGCGAAAGTCCTAAAATAAGCAACCATCCAAAAAATATGATGATTCCAATAATTCGTAATAAACTTACTAATTGAAAAGTTTGAAGAGTTCCAATTTTAAAGTGACTTACAGAAATAATAAACGAAATAAATATTGTGCTTGTTAGGATAAAGAATAATTCCCAATGTTTCAATCTTAATAGATAATTCATATTTTTAGTATTTGTTAATTTGTAA
>JAGPHP010000101.1 GCA_018055415.1 Breznakibacter sp.
GTACTATATTAAGTGCCACATCAAAGAGTGATAACTTGGATGTGGCATTTGTTTTTATATTTACGCAATACTATCACGGACAAATATCCAAGGAATTGGTTTACAAAACATTAGATATTAATCTCAAAACCACGGATTAATATCCAGGGCTAATAGGTGTACCGAGCTTAGGGCTCTCCAAAATATGAGTAACAACACGTTTAATCCAGAAGAGCCATTGGCTCGAACAAAATGGTAAAAGAAGAGGGAATCTAACGTTAAGACCCCCTCTTCTTTAGGATGAACCTAGTGGTTCTTTATCTTTATTTAAAGATTATACATGCCCTTGAGCAATCATAGCATCGGCAACTTTTATGAAACCACCAATATTAGCGCCTTTTACATAGTTAATATAACCATTGCTTTCAGAACCATATTTAACACAAGTTGCGTGGATGTTGCACATGATTTGGTCGAGTTTTGCATCTACCTCTTCGCGAGTCCAAGGCAAACGCATTGAATTTTGTGTCATTTCAAGCCCCGATGTAGATACTCCACCAGCGTTAGCCGCTTTACCAGGGCCATACATAATTTTTGCATTTAAGTAAACCTCAATAGCTTCGGGAGTTGACGGCATGTTAGCACCTTCAGCAACGGCTATGCAACCATTTTTAATAAGTGTTTTAGCATCCTCTTCGTTTACTTCATTTTGAGTAGCACAAGGAAGCGCTATATCGCATTTGATACCCCAAGGAGTTTTACCTTCATGGTAGGTAGCCGATTTGTACTTAGCTGTATATTCTTTGATGCGTCCACGTTTTACATTCTTGAGTTCCATTACAAAAGCAAGTTTCTCTTCGTTGAAACCCTCTGGATCGTGGATAAAACCGTTAGAGTCTGAAAGTGTAACCACTTTAGCACCGTATTGCATTGCTTTTTCAACGGCGTACTGAGCAACGTTACCTGAACCTGAAACAACAACCACTTTGCCTTTCATATCCATTTTTTTCATCTTCATCATTTCGCGAACGAAATATACCGTACCGTAACCTGTAGCTTCAGGACGAATTAAGCTACCGCCCCAGCCAATGCCTTTACCTGTAAGAACCCCAGTAAATTCATTGCGTAATCGCTTATACTGCCCATATAAGAAACCAATTTCGCGGCCACCAACACCAATATCACCCGCAGGCACGTCGGTATCAGCTCCAATATGTTTGCTAAGCTCTGTCATAAAACTTTGGCAAAAGCGCATAATCTCGTTATCTGTTTTTCCTTTAGGGTCAAAATCAGATCCCCCTTTACCACCCCCCATAGGAAGAGATGTTAAGCTGTTTTTGAAAACTTGCTCGAAGGCTAAGAATTTCAATACGCCTAAGTTAACAGTAGGATGAAAGCGTAAACCACCTTTGTAGGGCCCAATAGCGCTATTCATTTGAACACGAAAACCACGATTAATTTGGAAATTTCCAGCATCGTCTAACCAAGGAATTCGGAAAATAATAACACGTTCTGGTTCAGCTATTCTTTCAAGAATTTTAGCCGCTTTGTACTTAGGATTCTCTTCAATGAATTCGATTAGAGTTTCTGCTACTTCTTTTACAGCCTGATGATATTCAGATTCTCCAGGATTTTTAGCTATAATCTTGGTCATAAAATCATTCAATGCTACCTCTGTCTTTGCCATATTCTTTTGCTATTAAATAATATTTTTAATTTAATAAATGTAATAAAGGCTTTGGAAAGTCTGAAACAATGCTCCTTTATTTACGTGTTTCACGTATGCTTTTCAGTAATTTTCTTATCAACAAATGGGGTAAGTGGAGTTGTAAGGAGGGATACTTGGAGGATTACTTTATCGTGAGTTCAATGTAGGAATGGTTAGTTATATAATCAATGATGGGATCTATTTGTTGACAATATTTTGAGCTGAGACGCCATAAATGAACGTCTCTACAATAAAATTCGGTTGTTTTAAACGTAGAGTTGTCCATTTACGGCGTCTCGAAACCATATAACTCACTTCAATTCCTTAGATCGTTAAGGTTATTACGCAATCGAAGATCAACGGAGTTAAAGTTGCGCAAAGAAAAATGGGATCACCTTCAAACACCACAGATTAAAATCCATAGCTACCATGCGTGCCGAGCCAATGGCTCTCCAAAATAGGGTTAATAACGTAGTTGTTATTTAATGTCAACTGATAAACACAAAAAACTTTATGTTTGTTTTTTTCGCTCATGCCGCGAGGCATTTATTTTTTACAGGCGAATTGTCAATTTCAAGTGCCTGTGATCACGTAGCAGAGCTACGGAATTACGCACCTATAAAAATTTCGGTGTGCGTGAATATTCGCAAGCTCATATTTGCCTTCAGCTGCAAAAAGTAAATAAAAAAAGCCGCCGCTTACGCCAAAATGCTAAAAAACCAGTCAATTGCCTGAAGTCAGTAAAAGCAATACTTTGGTTTTAATCCAAGGGGTTGAGCGATGCACACTCCTAGATGTAACGCAGATTAATTTCAATTAATCTTTGCGTCTTTAGCTCCGCTGACCTTCGATTGTGTGAGAATTGACAAGGTTATGGGGCGCTTCTTTATATCTCTATAAGGTTATTACGTATTGCAAATTTCACCATATCCACGGTACTTTTGAGATTTAGCTTTTGCATAATATGGTTTTTGTGTGTTTCAACGGTACGCAGACTGATAAAGAGCTTTTCGGCCATCTCCTTATTGGTGTAATTCTCGCCCCAAAGCTTTAGGATCTCAATCTGGCGAGCACTGAGGTTTTCGATCTCACCCTTAGGAATCTTATCTTCGCTCTTAAAGCGTGTAATATACTTATTTATAAGCAGATGTGTGATAGATTTACTATAGTAATCAAATCCATTGCGAATGGTATAGATAGCTTCAATCATCTCTTCTCTGTCTGCTTCACGCGCCAAGTAGCCTTTTGCTCCTGCTTTAATTGTTTTCAAAACCATCACATCGCTAGTGGCGGCTGATATAACTAGCACCCGCGTTTTTGAAATGGTAAGGTTTATCTGTGTGATAAGGTTTAAGATGGCTGTATCGAGCGCATGAATATTGACGATAAGAATATTGATAGGGTGTGATTTGATGGTTTCTAACAATTTAGCTTTATCGGCACACTGAAATAGCACAACGAGATCTTCGTTTGGGGATAAAATGGAGCTTACCCCTGCCAACATTATCTTATGCTCGTCAAAGAGACCTATCGAAATACTCATTACTAAAACCTATTTGTATGCAAATTTAAAACATTATTGCCGACTTTTTCTCACGTCCATTCATTACAATCTTCAACGGATTCGCAAATTGCACATGTTTAAAGTACTTCGTTGCATGAACAACCTTTTGACTATCAAGAGCATCCCACTGAATAAATTCGGTAAGTGAAGTGTCGTGTACCGAGAAATATCCAATATTCATGGAGGTTACGTTGTGAAAGAAATGCGAACCTAGCGACGCATCGAGCGGGAAGTTGCTTATGCTTATTTCAACAATCACTTTGGCATTAGATATCTGCCCCCACACCACTGGGATACCTAGGAATTGATCTTGCGTACCCCATCTTCCTGGCCCAATGAGAATATACTGGCGATCGTTCTTTTGCATGATACTGTTTAAATGCTCAATCTCTTTAACCATCTCCAATGTTTTGAGTCTGTCAAACTTGGCTACATCAACATATATCACATCCCTAATATCGTTTATCTCACCATTTCCTAGGCTCGACTCGGTATATAATACGGTATTCTTCTTATCTATCTCATTAAAATCGAAGTTGATGTTAAACTGGTTGCTTACCATTGGCTTAATCTGCAACAGATAAAAAGAGGGCAAGCCGTTATCTGAAGGAGCAAGGTCAACGGCATACTCAATCTCCACGGGGCACCCTTGGGCATCTTTTATGGTATTAAGAAGCTCCTCAATAAGTTGCGCAAGCGGGATGTAATTGTACTTTAAAATATTGGCAAAGTTCACTATCCGAGGGCCAGGTGAGTTGATACCTGTCTCCACTCGATCGTTATCGGGGTTATACACCGAAGCGCAATGTTTTAATGTTCCATCTTTCTCGGCCACACTAATATCGAGCATCGCAAGAGGTGCCATCTCTCCATCTTCCATGTAATTGATGTTCTTTTTAGACATGTCAACGGCCAAAAAGCTCACCTGCGTACTATTGAGCAGATCTTTACGAGTAAACACATCTACACGCGGATATTTTGGCGAAAAACGGAACGACTTGCCGCCTCCAACAACATAATTACCTAGTCCCACTGCTGCCACGGCAAAACCTTCGTCGGGTTTCATGTGCCCTACAGGGTAGTAGTTGTACGACTGCGCAGTACCGCTGATGTGAGGATAATAGTAGTTGCCATACTGGTTTCCCACCAACTCTTGCAATACTACCGCCATGCGCTCCTCCTCAACCTTGTGATGTATGGCCTTGAAATACGATCGCGAATGGTCGGAATAGATAGAGGCAAACACCAATTTAATGGCCTTTGTAAGATGTTCGAGATTGCTCTTGCTATTTTTACTATTATTGAGTACCACAAACGTATCAAAAACCCCCGCAAATGGTTGAGACAATGAATCTTCGGACATGCTTGACGATCGCACAGCAATAGGCTTATGTATCCGCGAGATGAAGTGTTCTAGCTTACGCATCAACCCATGCGAGAGGTGAGCATGAAGGAAATGGTGTTTTATCTCTTCGTACGGGATATCGGTATTAAAGATTTTATCGTACAAATGGTTGCGCTCCATAAAACTCTCAAACTCCTCAACGCCAATAATTGCGGTAACAGGGGTTCTGATGTTTATCTCTTTGTTGAAGGTCGAAAAATCGAGATTGTGTATCAATGTATTGATGAATGCCAATCCCCTACCCTTTCCTCCTAGCGAACCATTGGTAAGCATATAGATATTCTTCTCATCAATGATGCTCGTCTCTTCGTAGGCTAATGTTTTTCCACGTATCTTCTCGTTGTAATAGTCGTTGATGGTTTTTATAAAGTTTTGCCTAAACACCTCTATCGACTCAAACTCATTAATCCTAAATGGGTTAATGGTCTTTGCCAGCTTAATCTCACCCCGCGACATAAGCCAAAGCGAAAACTGATTAGCCTGACTATGCAAGAAGAGCGACTCTTCGGGCATGGTATAAAGCAAATCACGAAACTCTTTCAACGTTCGCGCCACGGCAAGCTGGGTTCCCTCTTTATCGCGAAATACAAAATCACCAAAACCGAGATAGTAGGTAATAAACTTCCTAACCTCGGTAAGCAAGCTTTCTGAATTCTTGTTAATAAAACTAACCCCTATCTTATCGGCCATTTTTTGGTTTTGCACCTCTGAGGATTGCAACAGAATAGGTAAATTCTTTAGATTTGCCTTTACATACTTGCTAAATCTAATACCTGCATGTTTATCAAGCTTTCCATCTCTTTCAAACTCCACGTCTGAGAAGACACAAAGCAAGAAATCTTTGTATTTGTTATAGATATACATGGCATCCTCGTAATTGCGGACATGGAGGATTTTAGGACGCGATCGCATCTTACTAATCTTGTCTATCTCGTTGGTCTCAACCTCTGGCAACAATTGCTGTATCTGACCAAAGACAACCGAGTAGAGTGTTTGCAAATATTTGGAGTAGTATTGTGCTGAGTCCTCAATCACAAGGATCACTCGTACCAACCCCACTTTGGTATCGTTCTCCACATTGGCGCTATCTTCGATAGACTTTACAATGGCAAAGATAATTTGTGAGTTGCCGTTCCATACAAAAAGCTTATCTATCGACTTTACAGTAGGCACAAGCTCTTCAAAATACTTTATATTACTCTTTTGATTTAAGAGGAGATAAATGGGCAAATTAGGCCTTATGTGCCTAATTCGGTGACTCAAATCAATTGGGGCGTTGGAGTCGATACCCACCATTAAAATTACCAAATCAAAACTTGCGGTATCAAGGAGCTCTAGCGCCTCCTCGGCCGATGTAACCCCCGTAATACGAGGTAGCGAGAACAGACTATATTGGTATATCTCGCCCATGAACTGTTCAAAGAAACTATCTTCATTTTCAAGAATAAAGGCATCGTACAATGTTGCTACAAAGAGAATGTCCTTTACTTTGTACTTCATCATATCCAGATAGATGTACTTATCTAAAATCTGTTTATTAAAAAAGAGCTGTAAAGGCTGCTTATTTCGTACCAGCGACTTTCGGTACTCCTCAGAATTATGTCCTGCAATCTCTTTTACTTGACTCTTATTAAATATCTCGCGCCCCTTATAGTTGTTTAGGTAGCCACTTATCAATTTGGCCAGGTTGACAAGCAATTGTCGCTCCTCTTTCAAAAAAGGCCCATTACACCCCTCTGGCATCTCTTCGAGGTAGTAAATCTCTATTACCCCCTTGTTGTTATCGAAGGTTACAAAATTCTCGCGCTGCACCCATATCGTCTCCTTAAAATGTTTGCTGGTATAAACCTTGCCTTCAAACTTAATAGCTGCAACAGCATGCTCGGGGTATTGCCACGACTTGGGAATAGCGGCACATATCTTATTAAATGTATTGTCGATGCTTTCACCTTTTGCTATAATGGCCGAGGTGTGGTTAATAGCATTTAGCTCCTTTAAGCGTTCGCGGTTGGCATATTGTAACTTGCTAAGCAGATCTTTGGTGGCAGTGCCCGCTATTAGAGCCGAGATGTTAACCAGCAAATTGCGCTCCTCTTTCAAAAAAGGCCCCTCATCGGCCTCCAGAAAGGGTGCGGTATAATATATTTCGATAAGCCCTTTGGAGTTATCGGATGTCTCAAACGGTTGCTCCATCTTCCACGGGGTTACCTTAAAGCTTGGGCTCTCAAAAACCTTCTCCTTATAAGTAATCCTCGAAACCGTATGCTCGGGGTGTTGCCAGGCCTCGGGCAAAAGCGCGCATATTCTATCCAACGCATCGTCCACGTTACGACTCTCTTTTAAAATAGCCGACGTTTGATTTATTACTCCTAGCTCTTTTAAACGCTCGGTATTTTGCAACAAAAGATGCTGAAGTGCCTCCTCCGAGGCTGATCCTGAAATGAGCATTGTAAGGTTGTCTAACAACTGCCGCTCCTCGGTTAAAAAAGGGCCTTCATCGGCCTCCGAGAACTCTTTAAGATAATAAATCTCTATCTTACCCTCTTTATTTTCAGGGGTGGTAAAATAGGCCCGCTGTACCCACGGCGATTTAGTAAAGTTTTTGCTCTTAAACTCCACATTATCAAAAGTAATGCGGGCTACCGTATGTGCAGGATACTGCCAGGCCTCGGGCAAAAACATACAAATATTTTGTAACGACTCATCAAGCGTATTGCTCCCTTTTAGCATCTCGGCCGCACGACTAATCCCTTTTAGCTCCTTACTCCTTTCGTGAGTGGCACTAGCCAGCTTTGCCAATTGATTCTTTGATAATACACCCTCCAAAAGCGTTGAGATATCTTTCAAAAAAGCTCTACTTTTGGCCACAAAGGCTTTACTAAACATATCGGCATAATGGTGCGAAAAATGGAGCTCAATAGCTCCATTTGTCCCATCGGGCAACGTGAAATTATATTTCGACAAACAAGGCGAATCTTGATAATGAGTACTGTTAATAAATCGGGAGTTGTAATAAATACGAACGCCTACCGAGGATGGATACTCGTACGCCAACGGAATAAGGTTACACACCTTCTCCAGAAGTACAATAGTACCATTTCCCTCTTCAAAATAGTGTACTAGCTGTTGATAAATCTTAGATCTCGAAGGATCTTCAATATTAATTTCAGAAAACGAATTCGCTGCTCCCATAAAACTACCTTTTTCAAACAATTATCTCTTAATTGTTAAAGTAACTATTTTATTTCCAATTTGCCTCAAACTTCTTATCGTTTTCTCGGGACAAATGAATTCGCTAAAAGTTACTCCCCTTTATCTGGAATGTCACTCTACTTGAACTTCACGCTTGGGCTTAAAGCCCGCTAGATGTCCTATTTATTATTAGCGCCTAGGGCATTTTTCAATCCAAATACAACAATCTTTCAGTCTTAGTTCATAATTTTTTAATTGTATGGATAGAAGAATTTTTATCGTCTTGATTAAAAAATCAAGACGATAAGTGTGTAATAATCCGTTATAAATATTTTATCACTTTTCATGGATTTCCTGATGCAACAACATCAGAAGGCATATCGTGTGTAACAACGCTACCAGCTCCAATTACTCTTCTTTCTCCAATCGTAACACCTGGACAAATAATAACACCATTTAACCTTAATTAGAGTAAACTTTAATTAAGATGATATTATAATGCAAAACAAGTAAAAGGTAGATTTTGGAGCTAAGAATGACCCTACAAGAATTTTATAGCACCAAACTGAAATTATTTTTTGATTTTTTTTGTAGCTCTTTGTAGCTCAAAATTACCAGAGCAAATGGGAGATAAATGGGACTTTGTTTTGGTAGTGTTTTGGTAACTCCATAAAAAAAGAGGTCTACATCTCTGTAAACCTCTTTTAACCCTAAGTGATCCAGACAGGATTCGAACCTGTGACCCACAG
>JAGPHP010000102.1:0-4525 GCA_018055415.1 Breznakibacter sp.
ACAGAATATTTGGGGTCTCTTTTGCATCAAACATGAATATCTTTATCAAAACAGATATCTAACTAATTTTTTTAGCGACGAGTTTAATCTCTCACCTAATGCCGAGATTTCAACAAAGCCATCACTCTTCTCTTTTCCAATAAAAGATGTCCAAGGGAATTATCTCTTCTCTTTAAAAATAAAGGGACACACGAAGGTTAGCGAGACATTTTCGCTGTTGTCAAATGTGAGCTTTTATCTCTTTTTGTTGTTGTCGGTTATTACTCTTTTATTGCTCATAAAGGAGTTTCTAAGGTCAAAACAGCGTCATCTTTATTTCTTTATTGAAGTAGTTGGAGTCCTTTTGTTTTATTTCACATTTACCTATTTTAAATATCCACAATCTTTTTTCGAGCAAGAAATTTTTACTGCAAGTTATTTTGCCGCATCTGAACTGTTGCCCTCTTTGGGTAGTTTTACACTTTTTGCAGTTTATGTTTTTGTGCTTGGATATACCTTTTCCGAGTTACAACACGATGTTCGATATAGATATCCGCAATTAGGGCGTTTTGCTAAAGAGATCACCTATCTGTTATCGGTGTTAATTGCTTTTATCCTCTTTATATTGCTTTATTACTTGGTTAATATATTGGTGGTTAACTCCTCTGATTTGTCGGTGTTTTTTAAGGTAACCGACTATAACTTAGTAACTCTTACCAAGATTTTTGCCCTTGTTCTCCTGATTATGGGGTATCATCTTACAGTTGCGCGACTTTTGAGAAGTAGTGCATTACCGTTGTCTTTCTCTGTACGTGTTGTCTTACTCGTTGCCTTTATTGCAGTTTTACCTCTGTTTAATTGGATTTTTGGATTCTCTTTGCATTGGAGCTTACCACTATTCTTTTTGCTGTTAATTATTTCCATACACACCATTCCTATTGTAAAGAGGCCTATACTACAATATTTGCTATTTATCTGGTTCATTGCTTTATATGCCTTTTTTATATCCTCTGAGTTACTCTTGCTAAATGTTCATAAAGAGAGTGTAGATAGACGTTTGTTGCTTGAAAACATCGCAATTACATTAACTAATGAGATTGATCCCGCTGCTGAGATGGAGTTGACCAAAATTGGACGATCGATTGTTGCCGATAAGCGTATTCAGGAATTGGTGAGATCTAGTGTCTCGCTCGAAACAGATTTGCCAACCTATGTTATTCGTAATTATTTTGTTCCAGGGTGGGATAGGTATGATATACAGGTGGTTGGGTGTTTTGACTATACTAATTTAAAGCTTGATAATGCTCGAAGAACTAATTGTTATAGTTATTTTCAGGAGACAATGTTGAATAAGGGTACCCTTATTAGTGGCTCAAATATCTTTTATTCAATTGATAATAAAAATGGAAAGACTACCTATTTGGGTGTTGTTAATTTAGCGTATGATAGCGAAAGCGAGTTTTCGCTTTTCATCGTTTTAGAGTCACGAATATTTAGTGAAGGGGTTGGATACCCTGAACTTTTGCGTAGTGATTCAGAAATTCAACTCTCTAAATATCAAGACAATTACTCGTATGCTAAATATGTGAATAAGGCTTTAGTGAAGCGTGTGGGTTCTGTTTTTTATCCTATTGAAGGCGATTTGTTTGACGGACCATTTGGAGTTATTCACGAGGTTGAAGATGAACAAGCTTCCCACTTAGTGCTTCATCCTAAGGAGGATACGATTATTGTTTTAAGCCGTTCCAAAGCCGATGTTAAGAAGGTATTATTGGCATTCTCGCTGATCTTTACTATTTTATTCTTTGCAGCTGGTGCTATTGTCATTATACAACGTTATAATGAGCACGGAAGGTTGCTTTGGTTGAGTATTCAACAGCGCATTCAGATTGCTTTTGTTGCATTGGTGCTCTTTCTAACGTTTTCTGTAATTCTCGGATCGGTTTCGCTATCAATATATCGTTTCAAAGAAAAAAACGATGAGCTTCTTTTTCAAAAGATGAGATCTTTGGTGATTGAGCTTGAGAGTTATTATGCCGATAAGAGCTCTTTATATGATTTAGATGAGGATGATTTAAATAATCAACTAATATGGCTCTCGAATGTGTTTCATTGCGATATGAATATCTATGATATTAATGGCGAGCTCTTTGCAACTTCGAGATCGCTTTTATATGATAAGCAACTTGTTGGTCGCCAGATGGATAGTAAGGCCTATGTTCAGCTTATTCTTCAAAAAAAGCGTGAGTTTAACCAAGATGAATATGTTTCGCGGCTTCGCTTTACCTCGGCCTACACGCCACTTTATAACCGTTTTAACGAGCAGATTGCATTTATAAACATTCCTTATTTTACTGGGGAAAAGGAGCTGCAAGAGGAGGTGACTTCTTTGTTGGTCACAATCATCAATTCGGCTATGTTTTTCCTCGTTTTAGTGCTTGGTGTTGCTATGGTTGTTGCCAATAAAATAACAGCCCCTATGACGCTTATTCAGGATGGTCTTGAGCAAATACGGTTGGGGCATGAGAACAGACGAATTCAGTACAAAGCTGATGATGAACTTGGCAAGTTGATAGAAGTTTACAATCAGATGGTTGATAAATTGGAACTTAGTGCCGAGCAATTGGCAAAGACTGAGCGAGAAGGGGCTTGGAGAGAGATGGCTAAGCAGATTGCTCACGAAATAAAGAATCCTTTAACACCCATGAAACTGAGTGTTCAGCAGCTTCTAAGAGCATGGAACGATAAAAAGGAGAATTTTGACACCTACATCCAAAAAGTGTCGGCAACGCTGATTGAACAGATCGATAACTTGAGTACCATCGCTTCCGAATTTTCTCATTTTGCCAAGATGCCCGAAGGTAAGTTTGAAGAGATAAATTTGGCGGTAAAGTTATCAAATCTTAAACTGTTGTTTGAAAAGAGTGAGGAGGTCATGATTACAGTTGATGTTGATCCTAATGCTACTGTTACAGCATGGGCAGATAACGATCAGCTGACAACTGTTTTTAATAATCTGATTAAGAATGGAATACAATCAACCATGGGTAAACGTAAGTCAATTATAAAGATTGAACTCTCTAATGAAGGGGCTTACATTGTGGTGTCGATTATTGACAATGGCTTTGGAATACCCGCATCCATTCAAGATCGTCTTTTCGAGCCTAGTTTTACTACCAAAACCTCTGGAATGGGGCTTGGACTCTCTATTTGCAAAAAGATTATCGACTCGTCTAATGGGTCAATCTCTTTTGTCACAAAAGTTGGTGAAGGATCAATCTTCTCCGTTCGTCTGCCAATAAAAAAATAGGCGCCAAATCTCTTTAGCGCCTACTTTAATTTTATATCTTATTATATTTTTATGCTTCCTGCATGTTGTGGAAAACGGCTGTTACATCTTCGTCTTCCTCTAGTTTTGCTAGTAATTTTTCAACTTGTGCTACTTGCTCTTCATTAAGTGTTTTTGTTTCGTTAGGAATGCGTTCAAAATCAGAGCTTACTAGTTCAAAACTGTTCTCTTCAAGATATTTTTGAATGGCACCGTACGATTCAAACTCGCCATAAATCATGATGTTCTCTTCCTCTTCAAATATTTCGGAAATTCCGCAATCAATCATCTCAAGCTCAAGCTCTTCAATGTCAATGCCCTCTTTTTTTATCACTTTGAAGTTGCATTTGTGCTCAAACATATACTCTACGCTCCCAGCTGTTCCTAATGAACCGTTGCATTTATTAAAATAACTGCGCACGTTAGCTACTGTGCGGGTTGTGTTATCGGTAGCTGTTTCAATAATTACGGCAATTCCATAAGGGCCATATCCTTCGTAAACAACCTCTTTATAATCAACTTGCTCTTTAGAAGATGCCTTTTTGATGGCGCGTTCAACCGTCTCTTTTGGCATACTTGCTGCTTTCGCATTTTGCATTAACACACGAAGTCTGCTATTGCTAACTGGATCAGGGCCAGCATTTTTAACACAAATTGCAATCTCTTTTCCGATTTTGGTAAATGTTTTAGCCATTGTACCCCATCTCTTCATTTTTCGTGCTTTACGGTATTCAAACGCGCGTCCCATTATAGTATTTTTTAATTGATTATGAACTCTGAAATTTTAGTGTTGCAAAATTATAAGTGTTGAGAGATATTCCATACTATAATTGATCTTTTTTTTAATTAGTTAATCAAATTCGATCTTATCAAAGGTTTGAGACGCTCGTTTTTTTCAAACGTTTGTGTGATTTTAAGGTGTAAATATTATTCAGATATCAATCGTTTACGTAAATAAAGTGTTGATATTCTGATGTTTAATTAGATGTTATCTCTATATTTAAACTTCGAATTAAAATATTCAGTAATTAAAATCAGAGAAAATGAGAGAGAAAAAAGGGTTTAAATTTTACTTGCTTTTAGGGCTTGTATTACTTGGAGCATCCTCTACTATGCGTGCGGTTGAGTTGGCTGATGGCTATTATGTAAAAATAAATGGTAGCACAATTCCTCAAGAGAGTTATCAGCAAATGGTGGTAACGCCTAACGAAAATTGCT
>JAGPHP010000102.1:4625-8553 GCA_018055415.1 Breznakibacter sp.
TTCCGCAGCGATTTGGCCATGTTTATACTTGGACGTTTAATGGTATTGCATTAACCAATGGAAAAGAGTTTAAGATTCGTCAGGGTTATGATTGGATGGGGCTAGCTATTGATTTTCAGGATGTAAAGAAGTGGGGTGGTAATGCTAAAGATGATTTTAGAAACATGGATAGCAAGTTCTTCGTATCTAACAGTGGTGAAGAGGTTTATGATATTTTACTCCAAATAGATGCTTTAACTGAAGAGGTTTCAATAGTGGTGAATAAGCACTAAAAGATATTTGTTTCATGAGGAGCGACGTCTGAGAGGGCGTCGCTTTTTATTTTAATACAATCTCCAAAACCTCTCTGCTCCTCTCTGTTACCTTAAAACGATCGTCAATTCGGTGACCTACAATCCAGATGATGTCATCGCCTGAGACTAACAACCAACAGCTCTCTTTTTCATCTTGCGAAAATTTTTCATCAATAAAAAAGTCGCTTAGTTTTTTAAATCCATTTAATCCAAGTGGTTTAAAACTATCGCCCTGTTGCCAATGGCGAAGCGTGAGTGGAAATTCAACTAATTCTGCATCAAAACTTGCCACCGTTTTTGATCTGTTAAGCGTAAAATTATCCTTTTTTATTTTATTAATCGACAGATGAATGGGTGTTTCAAACTCGGTTTGAGTTCCCTGAATAAAATAGATATTATCCTCTTCTCTTCTGTTTTTTAGGATGATAAGATTATGGCGATCTTTGATAAGACGATGCGATTTTGAGTAGAATTGTTGTCCTGAAACGGTGGTGTTGGTGCTTAAAATCTCATCTGACTGCGCTTTATTAAACCCATATTTTGAGATGATTTCATAAAGCATAAACTCTTTGTCTGGCAAGGTGTTGATGAGCTTTTGAGAGATGAGAACTCTATCGCCATCTGCCACCACCATCTGATTTTCGATCTCTTCAACTCTTATTTGTAGAGAGTTGTAAACCATTTTAAGATGGTTCATTGCTTGAATTGCCTTTTCGTTGAAGTCGGGGTTTATCTCCTCCAGAATTGGGATTACTTGATTGCGAAATTTGTTGCGCAGATAGATGCTTTCGAAATTGGACTCATCGGTACGAAAAGATAGATTTTGAGCCATCAGATATTTCTCAACCTCTTTGCGCGAAAAAGCAAGTAGTGGGCGAATGATGTTGTTGCTATTTTCTGAGATCCCCATTAAACCTTTAATCCCGGTGCCACGGTTTAGGTTTAAAAAAAAGGTCTCCACCGAATCGTTTTTATGGTGACCAGTAGCCAGGTAACTGCACCCTTCGATCTCCATAAGTTTGCGAAACCAGTTGTAGCGCAACTCACGGGCAGCCATCTCAATAGATATGCCTTGCTCTTTTGCAAATTCTTTGGTGGGAAATGAGTTTACGTGAATTTTTGTATTTAGATCTTTTGCAAGTGTTCGAACAAAAGCTTCATCTTTATCCGACTCTTCGTTACGCAACTTAAAGTTGCAATGGGCAATAATTATAGGCTGTTTTATCTCATAAAAGAGCGAAGCCAATGCTACAGAATCGGCGCCACCACTCACGGCTACTAAGATTTTTTTTGCTTCCGAGAAGCCTATTCGAGCGAGCTCTTTACGGAAAGTTTCTGGCGTGAGTTGATTCATAGCGAGGCGTTTAAAGCTTTTAATAGTGCCGATGCTTTAAGTAGGCACTCGTTGTACTCGGCTTCGGCGTTAGAGTTGGCTGTAATGGCGCTTCCAACCGAGAACGAGATGCATTTTGTATTGTTGTTATAGAGCAACGAGCGGATAACCACATTGAAATCAAAATCGCCATTTGGAGCAATGTAACCCACTGCACCCGAATATAGTCCGCGTTTTGAAACTTCGTATTTATCAATAAGTTGCATAGCCTTTATTTTAGGTGCGCCCGTCATGGAGCCCATTGGAAAGGTGGCTTTTACGATGTCTAGCCAAGTGGTTTTTGAAGATACATCGGCCGAAATGGTTGAGATGAGCTGATGCACCTGCGGAAAGGTGTATAACCCCATAAGTTCCTCCACTTTTACCGATCCACGTTTGGCCACTTTGGATAGATCGTTGCGCACCAAATCGGTGATCATGATGTTTTCAGACTGCTCTTTGGGATCGTTAATTAGATCTGCTTTCAGACTATTATCGTTATCCGTGGAGTTGCCTCTTTTGGCTGTCCCTTTAATGGGTTGAGAGATGACACGATTGCCCACTCGTTTGATATATCGCTCGGGTGATGCAGATAGAAGATAATGCTCACCAGACTTTACGAAGGAGGCAAATGGGGTAGGCGAGAGTGATGTTAACTTGTCGTAAGTGTTTGATGGATTGATGTTTGCTTTATTAGCAAAAAACTCCATGCAAAAGTTTAATTCATAAATATCGCCTCTAAAAATATGCTCTTTAATCTTGTTGACACGATCAATGTACTCCTCTTTTTGGAGGGTGTGGCTTATGTTGATGGCGTGTGTGTCTATATCGTTTTGAGGGGTGAAGTTGTTAATCTCCTCAATTAATTTATGGGCATCAAGATGATTGTTATACTTAGGTAAATAGTTTACTTTGATGGTGTTGCCGCTTATTTCGAGAACATAGCGAGGGGTGAAAAAGCATACTTCGTCAAATCCAATTCTGTTGGAATTTTTAGATGTTAAACTAGGTTCGATGTGGTTTTTGGCATCATAATTAATATATCCAAATTGCCAGTCCGATTGTTTGTTTGAGTTGTGTTCATTAAGTGCAGTAGTCACTTCGCCAACAGAGTCGATTGCGGCTAAAAGTTCGAACCCTTTATATTCATTAAACCAATCTTTACCCTCGGTGTAGCCGTTAGAGTTAAGTATAACCGCCTGATTATAGCGAGTACTGAGCGCTACTAATTTACGGGTAAACTCCTCTATTTGAGTTATTGATTGTGTCACAAACTTTCTCATGGTGCAAAAATAGAGAATCAAATGGGAACTTTTGAGGTTGGGGGCTTTTTTTATAGGGTAAAGGTGTTTGGTAGGATTGGAATTTGACTTTTATATTACAACTTTCCGCAGCCTTGGTTGTTTAACTAGTGTTATAAATTACTCATTATGAAAAAGATATTGTTAGCAGTGATGGCCGTTATTGGTTTAGTTGGCTGTTCTGATGGGGCAGTGGCTCAGGTTAAGGTGGGCGATAAAGTGCCTCTGTTTTCGTTAACCGATCAAAATGGGAAAGTGTTTGATATGGCCGAAATAGCTGGTAAGCGACGTATTGTAATCTATTTCTATCCGAAAGATGATACGCCTGGATGCACTAAAGAGGCGTGTTCGTTTAGAGATAATAAGGCGCTTTTTGCTGAGTGTAATACCGATATTGTTGGTATAAGTTCACAGGATGTAGAGAGTAAAAAGGCTTTTGCAGAGAAGTATCAGTTGAATTTTTCGGTGTTGGCCGATGAGGGCAATAAAGTGCGAAAGTTGTTTGCCGTACCTTCTGATTTAGGAATTATACCGGGTAGGGTGACTTACGTGGTAAATGAGAGTGGGGTAGTGGTTTTTATCTATAACTCGCAAACCGATGCTGAGGCGCATGTGAGTGAGGCGTTGAAGTTTGTGAAGGGATTGTAGCGTAGAGGCATTGCATGCAATGTCTCACTATTCACCCCCAAAACATAAAAAAAGGCACTCCTAAATGTAGGAATGCCTTTTTTTATGTTTTTACGTATAGAGACGCACTGCTGTGCGTCTCTACATCTTTACTCTTGTTTGTAAATGCCTAAATCGTTGATGGTGCTGTTTGAAACGAATTCGAACTTTGCCTTATTTTCGGCACGACCCATTTTAACAAATACTTGAAGCGACTTGTTGAAACGGTCGTCGCGGTTAGTATCTAGCAATAGAAGGTAACCCATAATGATGTTACCAGCCATTTCAACTAGGCG
>JAGPHP010000103.1 GCA_018055415.1 Breznakibacter sp.
AAGATTTTGTGGTTAACACTATTATTGAAGCGGCTCGTACCGATGAAAAAGGTGCTTTTGGAGATGGCAAGATATTCATAACGCCAATTCTTGAGACTTATACTGTATCGAACGGATTGAAAGAGGCGTAACCAGACAGGCTAATTTATAATCCAACAAGAGAACAACTTAAAAATTACGGGCATGAAACAATCATGACAAATATTGGGAATTACCCAACATTCCCACCATCTAAAGCCTTATTGCATTGGATTTTGTATTATATTTATCCCATCATTTTTAAATCTTGGCTAAGATATTTTTTGCTAGGGTTTATTGTTTCACTTTCAATACGTTATATATTTTATGGTAAAGAGAACTGCACTTTTAAATCAGATTATTAAGGAGAGAGTTTTACTGCTCGATGGGGCTATGGGTAGCCTAATTCAGAAGCATAAGTTGGTTGAGTCTGATTTTAGAGGTGTCATGTTTAAGAACCATACACACCCTCTACAGGGCGATAACGATATCTTAGCACTTACAAAACCAGAAGTTATTCAGCTTATACATGAGCAATATCTTGAGGCGGGTTCTGATATAATTGAGACCAATACGTTTAACGCAACGTCTATTTCACAAGCCGATTATGGTTTAGAAACGGTTGTATATGAGCTCAATAGGCAAGCGGCTGTGTTAGCTCGTAAAGCGGCCGATAAGTGGAGTACACCTGAGAAACCTCGTTTTGTAGCTGGTGCCATTGGCCCTACCAATAAAACTGCTTCTCTATCGCCCGATGTAAATAATCCGGGCTATCGTGCCGTTTCGTACGACGATCTGTTTGAGGCTTATACCGAACAAGTTAGAGGTTTGTTAGATGGTGGTGTCGATGCCTTTTTGGTGGAGACCATCTTTGATACACTCAATGCAAAAGCGGCTCTTTTTGCAATTGAAAAAGAGCTCGAAATACGCAATCTTAATGATTTCCCGTTGATGGTGTCGGTAACTGTGGCCGATGCAAGTGGTCGCACGCTATCGGGGCAAACCATTGAGGCGTTTGTGAACTCCGTATCGCATTGCAACTTGCTTTCGGTGGGACTTAACTGCTCGTTTGGGGCTAAAGATTTGCGCCCCTATATCGAGCAAATGGGTAAAATCTCATCGTTCTATATCAGTGCTTATCCAAATGCGGGTCTTCCAAATCAGTTTGGCGAGTACGATGAAACGCCTGTAGAGATGGCGCCTCAGGTTAAAGACTATCTCGATAATGGTCTTGTAAATGTTATTGGTGGATGTTGCGGTACAACACCCGATCATATTCGCGAGTTTGCTAAGCTTATTGCTGCCGCGAAACCTCACGTAAAGGCTCATTTAGAGCCCCTTACAAAGCTTTCAGGATTAGAGCCATTAACGTTTACAAAGGATCTTAATTTTGTAAATATTGGCGAGCGTGCCAACGTGGCTGGATCTATTAAATTTGCACGCCTCATTAAAGAGGGCAAGTACGAAGAGGCATTATCAATAGCCAAAGAGCAAGTGGAAGGCGGCGCTCAGGTTATCGATGTAAATATGGACGATGCGATGCTTGATGCTAAAAAGGAGATGGTGACATTTCTTCATCTTTTAGCCTCAGAGCCCGAAATATCGCGTGTTCCAGTGATGATAGACTCCTCTAAATGGGAGGTTTTGGAAGCGGGCTTGAAGTGTGTGCAAGGTAAGTCTATCGTTAACTCAATCTCCTTAAAAGAGGGCGAAGAGCAATTTATTCGTCAGGCCAAATTAATACACCATTATGGTGCTGCCGTAGTGGTTATGGCTTTTGATGAAAAGGGGCAAGCCGACTCGTTTGAACGCAAGAAAGAGATCTGTCAACGTGCTTATAATCTATTGGTTAACGAGGCAGGTTTCCCATCTCAAGATATTATTTTCGATCCAAATATTTTGGCAATTGCTACAGGTATCGAGGAGCATAACAACTATGCTATCGACTTTATCAATGCCACCAAATGGATTAAAGCAAATTTACCAAATGCCAAAGTGAGTGGTGGTGTAAGTAATCTATCATTCTCTTTTAGAGGTAACAACATCGTTCGTGAAGCTATTCACTCGGTGTTTTTATATTACGCCATTCAAGCAGGCATGGATATGGGTATTGTGAACCCATCTATGTTGCAAATTTATAGCGAGATTCCTAAAGATCTGCTCGAATATGTTGAAGATGTGGTTCTTAACCGTCGTCCAGATGCTACCGACCGCCTCATTGAATTTGCCGAGTCGTTGAAAGGGTTGAAGCAAGATGCCAATGCCACCGACAAAGAGGAGTGGCGTAATGGTAATTTGAATGAGCGTTTAACGCACTCATTGGTGAAAGGTATTCACGATTACTTAGAGATCGACCTTGCAGAAGCACGAGATAAATATGAGTTTTCGCTCGATATCATCGAAGGCCCTTTGATGGATGGCATGAATGTGGTGGGCGAGCTATTTGGATCGGGTAAGATGTTTTTACCGCAAGTAGTTAAAACAGCGCGCGTAATGAAAAAGGCGGTTGCTATTTTACAACCCTACATCGAGGAGCAAAAATCGGCCAAAGGCGACACCTCGGCTGCGGCTAAAGTGCTTATGGCTACCGTAAAAGGCGATGTTCACGATATTGGTAAAAATATTGTTGGCGTAATATTGGCGTGCAACAACTACGACGTGATCGACCTTGGCGTTATGGTGCCTACCGAAGTAATATTGCGTGAGGCTATTGAGCGAAATGTTGATATTGTGGGACTTAGCGGACTTATCACCCCATCTTTAGAAGAGATGGTGATAGTGGCTAAAGAGATGAAGCGTCGTGGCATGAAGCAGCCGCTTTTAATTGGTGGTGCTACAACTTCTAAAGTTCATACTGCGGTTAAAATTGAGCCAGAGTACGATCAGCCGGTAGTTTACGTTAAAGATGCTTCTCAAAGTGTTCAGGTGGTAAGCCAGCTTTTATCGGCTAAAGATAAGGGAACTTATACACAATCCATTCGTTCGGAATATGAAGGTATTCGTACTTTAAATGCTAACAAAAAGCAGATTGTAATTACGCCTATCGACGATTGTCGCAAAAAGAGCTTTAAAATAGATTGGTCGTCATACACGCCTCCGGTTCCTAAGATGATTGGAAGTAAGAGTTTTAAAAATTACTCAATTGCCGAGTTACGCCCGTTTATCGATTGGACCTTTTTCTTTAATGGATATGGCCTTTCGGGGAACTACAATGGCATTAACGATATTCAAAACGATGCACAGTTAAAGGAGTGGTTAAAACGTTTTAAAACAGAGCAGGCTCAAGAACAAGCTCTTGCTGCTTGGAATCTCTTTACCGATGCGCAACAGATGTTAGATCGTATTGAAAAAGAGAAGATGGCGCGCGCTAACGCTGTATTTACACTGCTTCCGGCTAACTCGGTGGGCGATGATATTGAGGTTTACGAGAATGAAGATCGCAAAAAAGTGGTAGCTCGTTTCTATGGTATTCGTCAGCAACAATTTACCGAGGGTAAGGAGCATTACTACTGTTTGAGCGACTATATAGCGCCAAAATCAACGGGTGTTAAAGATTATATTGGAGCATTTGCCGTGACAGGTGGTTACGGAAGCGAAGAGTTTATTCAAAAGTTTGAGGCCGATAACGATGACTATAACAGCATTCTTTTGAAGGCCGTTTCCGACCGTTTGGCCGAGGCATTTGCTGAGCATTTGCACTTCCGTGTACGTCGCGAGTTTTGGGGTTATGCGCCCGATGAGGCGTTTGATAGTGAAAATATTATTCGTGAGCGTTACCGTGGTATTCGCCCAGCTTTTGGTTATCCTGCGTGTCCCGATCATTCGGAGAAGGCCACTCTTTTCCATCTGCTCGAAGCCACAAAACATGCTGGCATTACTATTACCGAGCATTTTGCTATGTATCCAAATGCCTCAGTAAGTGGTGTTTACTACTCACATCCTGAGGCTATCTATTTTGGCGTAGGTAAAATTGGTAAAGATCAGGTTGCTGATTTAGCCGAACGTAAAGGCGTTGATGTAAATAATATTGAGAAGTGGATTACGCCAAATTTGGCTTATAATAGATAATATTATGTGTGTTACTGAGGGTGTGACTTTAAGTCACACCCTCAGTTTTTTACGCCCGACAGATTTTTAAATCTGTCGGGCGTTTATATTTTTAGTCTCAGATAACTTCTTTTAGGTACAATATTGGTAGCTATCTTTCACTTTTTAGTCCCATAAATACATCTCTCAACAATCTTTCTTTATAATTTATTTTGTAATCAAGTTGTTTTGTGGCGTTACTTTAAATCCATTGGATAGCTGTTTAATTGACCATATTGTTGTTGGATTTGCATTTAAGTTTCTGATTAACAATGCGTTGTGTGGGTTGAGGTGTTTGATTTTTCGCTTACTCATCTTTATGGCTATTTTACTCATCTTTTCAAAATTATTTAAGTGTCTGTTTTTCAATTATTTAATGTTGTGCTTGTGTCCTGTTAGTAGGGTGGTTTCCCTAATTTACCACTATTTTGTCGAGGTTAAATAAGGGGGGCGCAAATTTGTGTAGATTGGATTTATTTTAACATAATTTGGTAAATGCATACGTTTGTGGAATACAATTTAACTTATGACAGAAGCTTCTCATAAGCGTAAAATTGTAATAATTAATTAGTTGAAATTTTTTATTTACCACAAACAATTTATCATGAGAAAAATTACTAATTTATTTTTTGCAGTAGCAGCATTAATGGTATTTAACGGCTTAAATGCATTTGCGGCAGCCCCTGTTGCGGCAGCCCCAACACCTCCTGTTCGTCCTGCGGCTAATGTTAGTGCAATCTATAGTGATGCTTATGCTATAACTGCTACGAATGTTGTATATAATGCATGGTGGAATGCATCATGGTCTGATTTAGTTGTAAATACTGATAATATTAAAAAAATATTATCTACTGCTGGCGGCGGTGGCGGTGGTATTGAATTTGGCGGTATGACTGTTCGTAATATGGGAAAAATCCATTTCGACATTTAACCGACTACAGCAATCGTTAATGCTATTAAATATAACATTGTTGCTGTTGGTGGTGGTGGATCTGATTGGACTTTGTTAACTGGGCTAGTTGCTAATCAATGGAATCAGGTTGAAATACCAGTAAGTTCTTTAAATTTAGGTGGAAAATCGGTTTTTCAAGTAGGTTTTGGAACTTTTGGCGCTGAAGGAGACTTCTATATTGATAATGTTTATTTCTATAATAATGCCGCTGCTGATAGGTAGGCCCCAACTGCGTTTACTGCATCTAAAGGTGCTATTACTTATGGATCGGTTGAGTTACTCTTAAATGCTACTGATAATTCAGGAGCAGTTACTTTTGAGATTTCTTATGATGGTAAAACAGAAACTACGAGCTCGGCTTCGGCAGTTTCAAAGTCGTATATTGTTTCAGGCTTAAATGGTTCAACAGACTATAGTTTCTCTGTTGTTGCAAAAGATCCTACTGGCAATATTGCTGCTAATAGCCCAATTGTTATCGCTGCTACAACCACTGTTGCTCCTCCTGCTGCTCCAATACCAAATGAACCTGCTAGTGATGTTATTTCAATTTTTAGTGATTCATATACCAATATTGCCGGTGTAAATATTAATCCAAGTTGGAATCAAGCAACGGTTGTTTCTACAGTTAGCTTAAGCGGCAATCAAACATTGAAATATGCAAATCTCAACTACCAAGGTACCGAATTTCCAAGTGTTAATGCATCGACAATGAATTTCCTGCATGTTGATGTGTTTACTTATGATGAAACATCTTTTGAAATCACAGCTATTAGCCCACCAAATATAGAAAAACTGGTTAAGGTAACTACTCTTAATTTAGGTCAATGGAATTGTTATGATATTCCACTTTCAGACTTTACAGGTGTTGATAAATCGGCTATTTTTCAATTAAAAGTTGTTGGTTCTGGTGGTAAGACTGTGTTATTAGACAATATCTATATGTTTAAGACAATTGCCACAGCGCTTACTAATGTAAAAGCCTTGAGTTCAGTACAACTATTCCCTAATCCAGCATCGGATAAAGTAACTGTTGTGGCTGCTTCAGAAATTAGCGAAATAGTTATCTCAAATATTCTTGGTCAAACAGTTAAAGTAGTTTCTCCTAATGCTCTTGAGGCTACTATTGCTCTTGATGGCGTTCCTGCAGGTCAATATATTGTTTCTGTTAAGCAAGTCGATGGGGTAGTATCTGCTCAAAATTTTGTTAAGAAGTAATCCCAGTAATATTTTTTAAGGAGCCTGTGGATAGACTCTACAGGCTCTTTTTTTAGACTCATAATAAACACTTCATTAAATATAAAGATTCATTTTTTAAAATTTGCTTATGAATAATTCACTCAAATCCATCTTTAAGTATCTTTCACTTACGCTACTCTGCATCTTGTCTTCGTTTGTGCAAGCTCAAGTAGTTCCCGTGGGAAGTGGAAGCTACACTAAAACCTATCCGGGTGCCGACGCAGCTGGACGTAATTCCTACCCAACCGGAACGCCTTATTTGAGCGGAAATGCTGTTGGAAAGCCAATTCCTACTAACGACTGGTGGTCATACCTTGTGAAAAATGGTACGGCGTCTAATCTTTTTAACATCCCTTTTACCATGAAAACGGTTCAATCGGGTTTGGTGGTTAGTTATATCCCGTTTGGGGTAATTAACGACCAATTGCCGGTTACGGTTGGTGTTACTGATATGAATGCCACTAATACAACGGTTTCAGACTATTCGGACTGGACTGTTTCGATGAATTGGAACGATGGATCGCATGATTTTAGTGCAACGTCGGGTATTGGAATGCCATTTATCTATTTTACAAAACAGAGTAGCGATGTGGCTCAAGTCACCGTAGCTGCTGGCATTGCAGTAACGGTTACAAATGAAATGCTGGTTATCTCTAATGCTAGCCATGGTGCCGATTTTGCTGTTTATACACCAGTGGGTAGTACTTGGGTTAAAAATGGCGATGTCTATACATCTACCCTTAATGGAAAAAATTATTGGTCGTTGGCCTTTATTCCTCTTACAGCTTCGGATGTTACGGCTGTGGCTAACGAGTATAAAAAATATGCTTATGTTTTCCCAACTGGAACCACGGCTAATTACAATTACAACGAAACAACTTCTGTTATACGTACCGATTTCACCGTTACAACCGATGTGAAGGAGGGTTCAGAAACCAAGATGTTGTTGGGCTTATTACCTCACCAATGGGGACATTTGGCCTCTAACTCTGCTATTCCAGATAAATATAGTTATGCTACAGTTCGTGGTGAGCTAAAAACATTGGCTGGCAACACATTTAGTGTTGAGAATACCTTTTATGGTATTTTACCAACTCTTCCATATTTAGATAATTATAGTGCTGGTTTTGCCCCAACCGAGTTGACGGCTAAAATTAACTCTATTGAAAACGATGGATTAGCTACTTGGACAGACTCTTACAACGAGGGTCAAGTGATGAATCGTCTTATTCAGGCAGCTCGAATTGCCGATGAGATGGGAAATACAGTGTCAAGAGATAAGATGTTAGCTACTATTAAAGAGCGTCTTGAAGATTGGCTAACGGTTGATAATGGCGAGGTAGCATTCCTCTTCTATTACAATACCACTTGGAGCGCAATGTTGGGTTATCCAGCTGGTCACGGACAAGATAGTAATATCAACGATCACCATTTCCATTGGGGCTATTTTATTCATGCTGCTGCCTTTTTAGAGCAGTATCAGCCAGGATGGGAAGCTCAGTGGGGCGATATGGTTAGTTTGTTAATTAGAGATGCCGCAACTACCGATCGTAACGATCCTCTTTTCCCTTATCTGCGCAATTTTAGCCCTTATGCAGGCCATTGTTGGGCCAACGGTTTTGCCTCTTTCCCACAAGGTAACGATCAAGAGTCAACCTCTGAGAGTATGCAATTTAACTCATCACTTATTCATTACGGACAAGTTTCTAATAACAAAGCTGTAAGAGATTTGGGTATCTATCTTTATACTACCGAACAAACAGCTATTGAAGAGTATTGGATGGATATCAACGATCGCAATTTCCCTCCAACCCAACAATATAGTATTGTGTCGCGTGTGTGGGGAAATAGTTTCGATAATGGAACTTTTTGGACGGCCGATATTGCTGCATGTTACGGTATTGAGATGTATCCAATTCATGGCGGTTCGCTCTATTTGGGACAAGACACGGTGTATGTGGCAAAGCTATGGAATGAGATGAAAGCCAACACTGGCATCATGAATAACGAGGTGAATCCAAATCTTTGGCACGACGTTTATTGGGAGTATTTAGCCTTCATCGACCCAGCGCAAGCTATTGAGATGTACAATTCGTATCCGGATAGAAATATTAAATTTGGTATTGCCGATGCTCAAACTTACCATTGGTTACATGCTTTTAATGCGTTAGGACGTGTAGATGCAACCATTACGGCCAACTATCCAATTGCTTCGGCTTTCAAACTTAATGGTAATATTACCTATGTGGCTCATAACTA
>JAGPHP010000283.1 GCA_018055415.1 Breznakibacter sp.
TTTATTTCAAATAGGGTATAATTAAAATACGTTACTCTATTAACATCATTATCGCCTTTGTAAATTTCAATTCCAATATGGGGCGATTAAGAGCAAAGTGTAACATAAACACAGTTTTACCTACTGAATTTCAATTCCAATATGGGGCGATTAAGAGCCGTTCAAAACGATAAACAAAAATACCCATTTTACTGGGCTTTCCAAACAATTAATTTCACTAAAATAGGTACTTTTGTCGTCAACCTCTAATACTATTATTTTATCATGAATTCGACAACTATAGTTAACTTATTTATTTTCAACAATTTCAAAGAACTTTTTCACTTTTTTACACCTAAAAAAATCTACAGTGTACTAAATTCAAACTTGTTCGACACATTTTGTTATAAAAAATTGTCAGTTGGACTTCGTTCCTTGCCTACTATTTGCTTATCAAGCCACTTCTCTTGACGCGATTTAAAGATGATAACGCTATCGGTATCTTTTTCCATAATTGCCTCAGCTAAATGGAGTAATTCTTTAAGTTTTACATCGGTTATTTCTCCTTCAAAAACAGAATTCTGAATCCAATTCAGATATTTACGGCAGAGTTTGAGCATCTTCCCCACTCTATTTTCACCCATATCATATACCAAAACTACATACATAATGTTTCGTTTTTAAATCACTTTACCACCAAATTTTAAATGGCTTATAAGGCTCAATATCGAGAATATGTTTTACTATTTTATAGCACTCTAGTTTAATTAGGTGCTTGTAACTCACCGACCTTTCTAAATCGCGATGCATTATCGTTTCATTGAGTCGCTCTTCAAATGCCTGTACAAACACCTTTTTGGCACCATCTTTCAAAACAACTCGATTAAGGCTCTGCTCAAAATCTTTGGCCTGAATCATCTTCTTATTAAGAACTTTAAAGATAACTCTATCGACAAGGATAGGCTTAAAGATTTCAGCCAAATCAAGCGATAACGAAAATCGTCTCTCTCCAGGCGAGTGCAAAAACGATATCACAGGGTTAAGTTGAGTTAAATGTATGGCTCGTAAACATTGCGAATAGCACATCATATTGCCAAACGATATTAACGCATTTACCTCATTTTGTGGTGGACGCATACTTCGACCATCCATATTAAAATTGTTGATTATCAAATCAAAAGCTTCGTAATAAACTCGCCTGATATTTCCTTCATATCCCATTAATTCTTGAATATCCTTTGCCAGAAAGAGAGATTTACTTAACTGCTCCATTTGATCAATAAGTCCATCTAACTCCTTGCCACGCTTGTCGTAATATTTGAGATTTTTAATCATATTATAAGCAGCACCATCAAGAATTAGAGCTGCTAAAGCCAAACGTTTTTTCTTGTTGTCGTGCCACCTAGCCTGCGCCATTAGAACTTTACCCGAAAGGAGTGCTTCGCGTGGCATAAACGAGCCTGTGTAATTTTCGTGATAATCGAAAAAGTGTACCGAAATCTGCTCTCGTCCCAAAAAATTATAGAGTGCCGAATTGGCCTCTAATGCACCAAAAACATAGAGCTCTTCAATACTCTCTACTGGCAAATATCTGGGTTGCTGAGAAACTCCATCGGCATCAACAGCCACAAATTTCAGAGTGTTATCCTTTCGGCTCAACTCCCCTGGATTAAATAAATAATAGCTCTTCTTCATTCTTTAGTCTTATTATGGTCCATCTCAATATGCTCTACTCCAATATAACAGAAATCATTGTAACTACATTTTTTACACTTTCCCTTATTAATAAGCGGTGGACAGACGTCAGAATTCACAATTTGATCAATCTGCTTTTCAATTTCCACAATCTGATCTCGCTCTTGGTTGGTTAATAAAACCTCCTCAGTGCTGCGTTCGGCTGGATATTCTAAAAGACCTGTAACGCCTTCTACACCAGCCTTCTGTAGCCTATAGATATAATATTTAAGTTGCCAAAGATGCGACTCGTGTTCTTTGTGCGACTTCTTTATTTCGTGAATAACCCTTTTATGCGGATCATAGGAGTCAATTTTAATACCATCGAGTTCTATCTCTCTGTACTTTTCAGGTCGCTGTGGATAGGCCGTTTCATGCAATAATTTTCCTTCCGAAACCAAATCGCTTGTATGCTCCATATTGATGCCGTTGGCAAAGAGCCAAAGCTTTCGTTTGCATACCATAATATAATTAAAATGAGTACCTGTAATGAGCATAAGTAGAGCGTTAATTGATACTTAACCATGAGTTGAGACTCATAATGTCTATTTGTTGTGCATGCATCGATTTGAAGTTTTCAATATTGTTAACCCACTTTAAAACATCGTTCCGTTTGAGTGTAGATGTGGTTTGCGACATGCAATTTTGAAAACTTGTCCACAGATACTGGCAAAAACCATGATGTACAGGATTATTATGGATGTAAATAACTAGTTGCTGCAAGTAGGTATCATTATCGATTCGTTTACGTTTAAATGGTCGCTCGAATAAAGTGCCGTGACGCTCATACTTTTTATTAAAATATTGAGCATAAGCGTTGAATAGGTGAGATAGTTGATTGGCAGGAAGCGGTTTTCGAGTTTTCCAACCTTCGCAATCTTCACTACCTTCAGAGTTTGCTAAATTAGATTTTAGGTTAGATTCTTTGATGCTGTTACATCCTT
>JAGPHP010000105.1 GCA_018055415.1 Breznakibacter sp.
GAATAATAGCGCGGTGCTCTGCACCTTTTGTAAACTTACATATTTACGTTACTACAAATATTTAGCGGCTCTGCCGCACAAAAAATGCATATTACTCCATTAAATCTAATTAGATGCGTTTGCCCTGCCCACAAGTTTGTTAGTATCAATAAAGAGAGGAATTTAACCTATCTTTGCACTCAATTTAATTGCACCATAAATTTTGTTGCTCATGCCATTCTCATCTTTGGGGCTATCACCCGACTTGCTAAAAACCATCCAAAAACTCGAATACACCGAGGCGTATCCAATTCAAAAAGAGGCTATTCCGGCTATTTTAGCAAAGAAAGATGTATTGGCTATTGCACAAACTGGATCGGGAAAAACAGCAAGTTTTGTGCTCCCAATATTACATAATCTCATCAACACCCCTCCTTCACGAAATCGATATATCCAAGCGCTGGTACTCGTTCCTACGCGCGAACTAGCCGTACAGGTGAAAGAGGTTTTTCAACAATTTAGCTCTAATTTGCCCGAGCCCATAAAAGTGGCTGCTGTGTTTGGTGGAGTCTCTATCAATCCTCAAATGATTGGTCTATCGGGAGTTCAGGTATTAATTGCAACCCCTGGCCGACTACTCGAACTCATTGGCTACAACGCCGTGCATCTGTCGGCTATAACCACTTTGGTGCTCGATGAGGCCGACAAAATGCTTAATCTGGGCTTCAAAGAGGAGATGAAACGCATTTTTGCACTTCTCCCGGCTATGCGCCAGAACCTACTCTTCTCAGCTACTCTCAATGACGACATCACTAACATAAACCAGTTTTTGCTCAATAATCCTCTGGTTATCAACATCGAACCTGAGAAAGACTATTTTGAATTAATTAAGCAAACTGGCTATTTTGTGGCCGAAGAGAAAAAAGGACCGCTTCTCCGTTATGTCATCAAACAACATAACATGGAGCAGGTTTTAATCTTTACTTCATCTATTTATCAGGCAGATAATGTGGCCGATAAACTTCGTAAAAATGGCATCAACGCCTCTGCCATACACAGCAAAAAGAGCCAAGAGGCGCGTACAATTGCACTTGCTAAATTCAAAGCAGGAAACCTGCGCGTGTTAGTGGCCACCGACCTGATGTCGCGCGGTATTGATATCAAATTTCTACCCTTTGTGATTAATTACGAGCTACCACGCTCACCAAAAGATTACGTGCATCGCATTGGCCGTACAGGGCGCGCTCAATCACCAGGCGAAGCGATTACCTTTGTTACCGAGGCAGACCGACCACACTTTAAGGTCATCCAAAAGAAAATGGGCAAGTGGGTTGATATGATTGATAGTGAAGGTATTGATTTGAAAGGTTTTTAGTTCTGTTTAACAATTCTATCTAAAATCAATCTAAACATCAAATAGCAGATAAAAGTCATTGTTTGTTTGCAATGTAGAGTTTACAAGATATGAGATTCTTCTAAAAAAACCACATTTTTTATTTGGCGGGTTAAAAAAATAAATACCTTTGTCTCTCAATAAGCACAAAATTGTTATCAAATGAAATCATTACTCGTACTTTCTCTCATTAATATTCTCTTGGTCATCGCCGGGTAGAGGTAAGGAAGTGCATGAGTATTTAAAATATTTGCAAAGAAGCCTTTCTTACCTGTCATGAGGAGAAAGGCTTTTTTATTTAAATAACATTCAGACAACCAATTTAAACTTATTAAGAGCAAAATCGTTTTAAAACGACCTATCTTTTAATTTAACAGATAGTGAAGTAAATGATGTTTTATTCAACCATAATAAACAAAAAAAGGCATGAAAATCACACTTAGAAGCGCAACATCTACACAAGGTAGAAAAATGGCTGGAGCACGCAGTTTATGGCGTGCAAATGGCATGAGTGAGTCACAATTTGGCAAACCAATTATTGCGGTAGTCAACTCTTTCACTCAATTCGTCCCTGGTCATGCGCATCTTCACGAAATTGGTCAAGAGGTTAAAAGATATATAGAGGCTCAAGGTTGTTTTGCTGCCGAATTTAACACCATTGCCGTTGACGATGGTATAGCCATGGGTCACGACGGAATGCTTTACTCTCTTCCATCTCGCGATGTGATTGCCGATAGCGTAGAGTATATGTGTAATGCACATAGCGTTGATGCGATGATTTGCATTAGCAACTGCGACAAAATCACCCCGGGTATGTTAATGGCTGCCATGCGTTTAAATATCCCTGCAGTGTTTGTATCGGGTGGCCCAATGGAAGCAGGCAAATTAGGCACTCGCGCTCTTGATTTAGTTGATGCCATGGTAATGGCGGCTGACGACACAGTTTCGGACGACGAAGTAGCTGCCGTAGAGGCAAATGCATGTCCTACTTGTGGCTCTTGCTCGGGTATGTTTACAGCTAACTCAATGAACTGCTTAAACGAGGCAATTGGCTTAGCGCTACCGGGCAACGGTACCATTGTGGCAACTCATGCTAACCGCCGTAATTTATTTGAGAAAGCAGCTAAATTAATTGTTGAAAACACCTATAAATATTATCGTGATGGCGACGCGTCGGTTCTTCCACGCTCTATAGCTACGAAGCAAGCCTTTTTAAATGCCATGACGTTGGATATTGCCATGGGCGGATCAACCAACACGGTTCTTCATCTTTTGGCCATTGCACACGAGGCAGAGGTTGATTTTGGAATGGACGATATAGACAAATTGAGTCGTAAAACCCCTGTATTATGTAAGGTGGCTCCAAACTCGCACTATCATATTGAAGATGTTAACCGCGCAGGTGGTATCATCTCCATTTTGGGCGAGCTTGAAAGAGGTGGTTTAGTAGATGGTTCAGTAAGTCGTGTTGACTTCCCATCGTTAAACGAAGCTATCAAACAGTACGATATGACATTGCCGACAGCGTGTGCCGAGGCTAAGAACATCTATAGCAGTGCCCCTGCAGGAATACGCAATTTGGTTTTAGGTTCACAAAAATCGGTTTACAAAGAGCTTGATTTAGATAGAGATAAAGGGTGTATTCGCAGCGTAGCATCGGCTATAAATAAAGATGGTGGATTGGCTGTTTTGTTTGGCAACATCGCCTTAAATGGCTGTATTGTTAAAACAGCGGGCGTTGATGAGTCGATCTTCAAATTTAAAGGTCCTGCGCGTATTTACGAATCGCAAGACGATGCTTGTAACGGCATTTTAGATGGCGAAGTTAAGAGTGGCGAAGTGGTTATCATCACCTACGAAGGACCAAAAGGTGGCCCGGGTATGCAGGAGATGTTATATCCTACCTCTTACCTAAAATCTCGTCACCTAGGCAAAGAGTGCGCATTAGTAACCGATGGTCGCTTTTCGGGCGGAACCTCAGGTTTATCTATTGGTCACGCCTCTCCTGAAGCTGCTGCAGGTGGTGCTATTGGATTGGTAAAAACAGGTGATATGATTGAGATCGATATCCCAGGAAGAAAAATAAATGTATTAATCTCTGCCGAAGAGCTCGAAAAACGTAAAAACGAAGAGCTTGCACGCGGTAAAGATGCCTACACACCGCATAAACCACGAGTCCGTAACGTCTCAAAAGCCCTCAAAGCCTACGCCAGCATGGTAAGTAGTGCCGATAAAGGTGCTGTTAGACTAATTTAAAAAAGTAAAAACAGAATTGAATTTTAATTGTTTAGATTCAACATTGATTTTTTAAAGTTATGGATTCGCAAAATAAAACAAACAATAAAGAGGGTGAAGCGATACGCATCACCGGTTCCGAAGCAGTAATGCGTTGCTTGGTGAACGAGGGAGTTGATCTTATTTTTGGCTATCCGGGTGGAGCAATTATGCCTGTTTACGATGCCATTTACGATTTTCAAGATAAAATTCACCACGTACTTGTTCGTCACGAGCAAGGAGCTTTACATGCTGCACAAGGTTATGCCCGTGTAACTGGTAAAGTGGGTGTTGCGGTTGTAACATCAGGCCCTGGCGCTACAAATGCTATTACAGGTATTGCAGATGCGATGATCGATTCGACTCCATTGGTAGTTATCACCGGTCAGGTTTCATCGCCTTTATTGGGAACCGATGCATTTCAAGAGACTGACGTTTTGGGTATTACGCAACCTATCAGTAAATGGAATTATCAAATTAAAACAGCGGAAGAGATTCCTGCGGCCTTTGCAAAGGCATTTTACATTGCAAAAACAGGTCGTCCAGGCCCTGTAGTATTAGATATTACAAAGGACGCACAGTTTGCTATGTTTGATTTCTTATATACAAAATGCACAAACATACGCAGCTATCACCCTTATCCTAAGGTAGATAAGAGCAAGATTTTTGAAGCAGCGCAAGTTATCAATGCAGCAAAAAAACCGCTCGTATTAGTTGGGCAAGGTGTAGTAATAGGTGGAGCAGAACGCGAACTTCTTCAATTCTTAGAAAAGAGCGGAATTCCAGCGGCATGGACACTTCTTGGTTTGTCGGCGCTACCATCAGAACACCCTTTAAACGTGGGAATGTTGGGAATGCACGGAAATTATGGGCCAAATGTTAAGACCAACGAATGTGACTTAATTATTGCCATTGGAATGCGTTTTGACGACCGAGTTACCGGAAATCTTAAGACATATGCAAAACAAGCTAAAGTGGTTCATTTTGAGATAGATTCTGCAGAAATTAATAAAAACGTGGTGGCAACTGTTCCTGTTTTAGGAAACGTAAAGGAGACGTTAGAGTTAATTTTGGAGCATATCAAGCCCAATACACACACCGAATGGATTAGTGAGTTCAAAACATGCGATAAAACAGAGTTTGATCGTGTTATTAAAGAGGAGCTTAATCCAACAAAACCAGGTTTAACCATGGGAGAAGTGGTGGCAAAAGTTTCAAAAGGATTTGACAACGATGCCATCATGGTTACCGATGTGGGTCAGCATCAGATGTTTGCCGCTCGTTACTTTAAATTCAAACAAACGCGTAGCGTTGTAACATCTGGCGGACTAGGAACTATGGGATTTGGACTTCCGGCAGCCATGGGTGCAAAACTTGGTCGCATGGATAGAGAGGTGGTTTTATTTGTTGGCGATGGCGGTTTTCAGATGACAATTCAAGAACTAGGAACCATCTTTCAGACTAAAATACCTGTGAAGATTGTACTTTTAAATAACAACTTCTTAGGAATGGTTCGTCAATGGCAAGAGTTATTCTTTGATAGTCGTTACGCATCAACCGAATTGATAAACCCTGATTTTCAAATCCTTGCAAAAGGTTATTCAATAGAATCAGCAATTGTATATCAACGTGACGAGCTAGACGATGCAATTGCAAGAATGGTAGCAAGCAAAGATGCCTTTTTACTGGAGGTTCGTGTAGAAAAAGAGGGAAATGTATTCCCAATGGTTCCAGCAGGTGCCTCCGTATCAGATGTTCGTTTTGAATAACCATTAAAACTAAGAGTTATGAAACAAGAGTTCACAATATCAGTATATTCCGAAAATCATGTGGGTTTGTTAAACCAAATCACCACCGTATTTTTTCGTCGCCGAATCAATATTGAAAGTTTAACAACCTCAGAGTCAGCCATCAAAGGGGTGCATAAATTTACTATTGTGGTAAATACGACTAGAGAGCAAGTAGATAAACTCATTGGTCAAATAGAAAAATGTATTGATGTAGTTAAAGCATTTGCCTATACGGCAGACGAGATCATTCATGAAGAGGTTGCACTTTATAAAGTACCAACCGAGGCACTTTTGGGTGGTAACGAGATTGAGAAAATTGTTCGCCAATATGGCGCTCGTATTTTAGAAGTAAAGCCAGAATTCACCGTGATTGAGAAGACTGGCCACAAATCGGAAACGCAAGCTCTCCTCGAGAAACTGCAACCTTACGGACTATTACAGTTTGTCAGATCGGGCCGAATTGCCATCACATCGCTAAAAACTGAGCTACTCGATAATTATCTGAAAAATATTGGTAGCGAAAATCAATTTTAAGCAATAGATTTGCAAACGAATAATAAAAGCTCTTAAAATCGAGTTAAATTGATGAAAGAGTTAAAGCAGCAGTCGAACATTTACGACCACTGTATTGTTAAAAGAGATAATGATTTCATTATAAATGGTTAGTTTTCAATAAATTTAGGAAAATGAACAATAAGGTTTATATTTTTGATACCACGTTAAGAGACGGGGAACAGGTGCCAGGATGCCAATTAAATACAATTGAGAAAATTGAGGTAGCAAAGCAACTAGAACGTCTTGGGGTGGACATTATTGAAGCTGGGTTTCCTATTTCGAGCCCAGGTGATTTTAACTCAGTGGTTGAAATATCAAAGGCTGTAGTTAATCCAACGATTTGCGCCTTAACACGTGCCGTTAAAAAAGATATCGAAGTGGCTGCTGATGCACTTAAATTCGCTAAGCGAGGTCGTATTCATACAGGTATTGGAACATCGCCGTTCCACATCTACTCAAAACTTAACTCAAATCCTGATGCCATTATTGAACGCGCTGTTGAGGCCGTTAAATATGCACGTCGTTTTGTAGATGATGTAGAGTTTTATGCCGAAGATGCAGGCCGTTCAGATAACGAGTATTTAGCTCGAGTCATTGAGGCGGTTATTAAAGCTGGAGCTACTGTCTGTAACATCCCTGACACAACAGGTTACTGTTTACCAGGCGAGTATGGTGCAAAAATTGCCTATTTAATGAATAATGTGCCAAACATCGACAAAGCCATTTTATCAACACACTGTCATAACGATTTAGGTATGGCAACCGCTAACACCCTTTCAGGTATCATAAATGGAGCCCGTCAGGTTGAAGTTACTATCAATGGTATTGGTGAGCGTGCAGGTAATACCTCATTAGAAGAGGTTGTGATGGCCATTAAGTGCCATAACGATTTAGATTACATCACAGGCATCGATTCAAAACAGATCATGAAAACCAGTAAAATGGTTTCAACATTGATGCGTATGCCGGTGCAAGCCAATAAAGCAGTTGTAGGACGAAATGCGTTTGCCCATTCATCGGGTATCCACCAAGATGGTGTGCTTAAAAATCGTGAGAATTACGAGATTATGAACCCTGAAGATGTAGGTGTTTCTGAATCAAGTATTGTTCTTACTGCTCGAAGCGGACGTGCGGCTTTAAAGCACCGCTTCTCGGTGTTAGGTTATGAATTTGAAGGTCAGCCACTTGACGATATGTACGATGCATTTTTACGCTTGGCTGATAAGAAAAAAGATATTACCGATGACGATTTAGAGACCTTAGCTGGCAAAAAACGCAGCGAAGATCGCAACATCAAATTAGTCTCTTTACAAGTAACATGTGGTAAAACATCAATTCCAACGGCAACTGTTCAAATTAGCTTCGACGGCGATATCTTTACTGAAACAGCTACTGGCGATGGCCCTGTAGATGCTGCATACACAGCTTGTAAGAAGATGATTAAGCGCAAAGTGCACCTAGAGGAGTATTTGGTACAAGCAGTTACTAGAGGATCAAACGATATGGGTAAAGTACATGTTCAAATTGAGCATAACGGCCGCTCGTTCTACGGATTTGGCGCATCAACAGATATCGTTACTGCTTCGGTAGAGGCCTTCTTAGATGCAGTATCGAAAATAAATTAGGCAGAAGGCTGAGGGCAGAAGGCAGAAGTGCCGGAATCTTCAACCATTATGCAATCAATAAGTAAATCATTTAGGTTAGATGTTAGAGTCAGTTCTCCTGCCTTCTGCCTTCTGCCTAGTAAACTAAATAATTATATGTCAGGAAAAACGCTTTTTGATAAGATTTGGGATGCACATGTGGTTCAGGAGGTAAAAGATGGACCAACAGTGGTTTACATCGACCGCCACTTTGTACATGAAGTAACAAGCCCGCAAGCTTTTGCTGGCCTTAACAGTCGTGGAATTAAGGTTTTACGTCCGCAAAACACCTTTGCAACGCCAGATCATAATATTCCTACAAAAGATCAACATCTTCCAATTAAAGACGCTCTTTCGGCTTTTCAAGTTGAAACACTTACTAAAAATGCAACTGAGCATAACGTAACGCTTTTTGGGTTAGGACATCCTAAAAATGGTGTGGTTCACGTAGTTGGTCCTGAATTGGGTATTACTCAACCGGGTATGACTATTGTTTGTGGAGATAGCCATACCTCAACTCACGGTGCTTTTGGTAGCATCGCCTTTGGTATTGGTACATCAGAAGTTGAAATGGTACTTGCTAGTCAGTGTATTATGCAACCAAAGCCAAAACGTATGCTTATCAATATCGATGGCACACTTGGTAAAGGGGTAACTTCAAAAGATATTATTCTTTATATTATTGCTCAATTAACAACTGGTGGTGGCACTGGTTACTTTGTTGAGTTTGCAGGTTCAGCCATCCGTGCTCTTTCAATGGAGGCTCGTATGACCATCTGTAACATGAGTATCGAAATGGGTGCTCG
>JAGPHP010000104.1 GCA_018055415.1 Breznakibacter sp.
GAGTTCGCCAATGCGCGCTCTACATCTTTAGACGTTTTGTTTTGAATGGAGTGTGTGACTTCATCCCAATTAAATTGCTCAATGATATGGCTAAAACTCATCATTATTAGTCTAAAAATGCGGTTAGAGGACTACTTGCAACGGCTCTATTTTGTGCCGATGCGAGTTTGGCGTTATAGGCCATTCGGCCAGCCTCCACGGCAAGTTTAAAGGCGCGTGCCATCTCTATAGGGTTGCCAGCCACCGCAATGGCGGTATTTACAAGCACAGCATCGGCACCAATTTCCATGGCCCAAGCGGCATCAGATGGCGAGCCAATGCCAGCATCTACAATAACGGGCACGTTGCTTTGCGCTATAATTATTTCGAGAAAATCGATGGTTTTTAACCCTTTATTACTTCCAATAGGTGCGCCAAGTGGCATGACGGCAGCCGTGCCAGCACCTTCGAGCCGTTTGCACAATACAGGATCGGCGTGAATGTAAGGGAGAACGATGAATCCTTGTTTTGCTAGCTCTTCGCACGCTTTTAGGGTCTCGATGGGGTCGGGCATTAAATATTTTGGATCGGGATGGATCTCAAGTTTTAACCAATTGGTTTCTAGTGCTTCGCGAGCTAGTTGTGCCGCAAAGATGGCCTCTTTTGCATTTCGAGCCCCTGAGGTGTTGGGCAGCAGATTGATGCGAGGGTGTTGCAGATGCGTCAACCATCCATCGGTATCGGTCTCTAAATCTAATCGTTTAAGCGCCAAGGTTACCAGCTCTGATTCGGAGGCTAACACGGCATCCTCCATCGTTTTAAGTGAACCAAATTTACCTGTCCCTAAGAATAGGCGCGACTTAAACTCTTTATTGGCAATCGTTAAGTTTTGCATTGAGTTTTATATTTATATCGTTAATTAAAGTTTTTTTAGAGAGGCTTCGGGTAATCTCGCCCGAAAGTGCAATGCCATAGATGCCCGATGTCATTAGTAGCTCAACATCCTCCATCGTAATTCCCCCTATGGCATAAATGGGGATATTTTTCTCCATCTTTTTGCACGCCATCGCAATTTGAGCAATGCCGTCGAAACCTAAAATAGGACTCAAATTCTCTTTGGTAGATGTAAATCGATAAGGCCCTAAGCCAATGTAGCTGCACCCCTCTGTAATTCTCTGTTTTACATCGGTTAAAGTGTTTGCCGTGCCGCCAATGATTTTGTGGTTGCCTAGGATTAATCTCGCTTTGGTTGGCGATTCGTCTTTTAGTCCCAAATGAACCCCATCGGCATCAATATCTTTGGCCAATTCAATGGAATCGTTGATGATAAAGGTTGCCCCATATCGCTCGCACCGTTTTTTCATTGCGTGCGCTAAGGAGTAAAGCTCCTCATTTGATGCGTTTTTATATCGGAGTTGTATCCAGTTGCAACCGCCATCTAGCGCAGCTAAAATGTTGGTTTGTTGCTCTTTGGCCGATACTCCTTGCGAAATGTATTGAAGTTTTGTTAGTTCCATCTCTCTCTTATTTGAATAAATTTATCAACCGGATTCTCATTTTGCCAAATGGCGCCAAGCAACGCAATACCCGAAAATTGGAGCTCTTTAATGGTGGCTATCCTATTTTCGTCTATTCCTCCTAAAGCAATTATCTTTTGGTTAGATGTTGATAGATAGCTCTTTATTGCCTCAAAATCGAACTCGTTTTTGTATCCCTCTTTTGAAATGCTATCGAAAATTGGACTCAGAAATCCATATTCAAATGGCGATTTATCTGCTTTAATCTCTTCAAGAGAGTGAAACGATTTGCTCAACATCTGCCCCAACTCTTGGTTAAACGATGATGGTACATGAATGCCTCGGAAACTGTACTCTTTGGCTAAGTGGTAGTGTGAGTGTAACTTTATTTTGGGGTAGTATTTGGGTGGAATTGCTTCGATGTATTTGCGTAATTGGATTTCGGTTAGCTCCTTCTTGCGCAGATGTAAAAGTTCTAAACCCTCGCTAAAGAGCTGGTTTATTGTTGTGTGTTCCTCATTTATGTGAGATGGATTTGTGATAACTATAATCATTTATACTATCAATTTTCAAGACGCTATGAGTGGACGTCTATATCAGAAATATTAAATTACATGTTGATACGAGCTATTTATTGGGCGTCAATGCTCAATTATTATCCACCCTGAGTTGCCTTTATGATTAAAACATCGTCATTGTTTTTAAGGAGATGTTTATCCCACTCCGTTTTAGCTATAACCATTGAGTTTACGGCCATAGCAATACCTTTTTGCGTGTTGGGAATTACCAAATCGAGCAGCTGTTGCAGCGTAAAATGGTCGGGAAGTGTTGTGTGCTGATTGTTTAATTTTATATCCATAAGGTTGCTGTATTTAACCTTCAGGAATGCACATAGAGAGACAGGCTCTTTTCCCTTCGGCAGCATTATCTGCATCAGGTTGTGAGGGTATAATCTCAGCCATGGTGGCACCCCTAAAGTATGTTGCAAAAGTATTATCTTTTTCTGATTTACCTGATCTAATACACTTTTATTTAAAATAATTTGTCCTAACTTGACACAGTGTTTGAAGCGTGTGATAATAAATGTTAAATTTTAGTTCTACACCACTATGATAGCTGCCATTTACACAGAGTACGGTACCCCAGATGTGCTTAAAATTAAGGTGATAGATACACCTACCCCTAAAGATCATGAAGTGTTGGTACGTGTGCATGCGTGCACGGTTAATAGAACGGTTGATGCCATGCTTAGAGCAAAACCTTTTATTATGCGATTTTTTACGGGACTCCTAAAACCAAGTAATCCAGTTTTAGGAGTTGATTTTGCGGGCGTTGTGGCAGGTGTTGGCAAGGATGTAAAAGCCTTCAAAGTGGGCGATAGGGTTTTTGGTCTAAACGACGAAGGGGTTAGTTCGCATGCACAATATCTTACAATATCGTACAAAAGGGTAATTCACATGCCCAATGAAGTGGAGTTTACTGATGCGGTTGTTGGATTAGAGGGTGGCCATTATGCGCATAATTTTTTAAATAAGGTCAGAGTCCGTCCTAACGATAAAGTGTTAGTAAATGGAGCTACAGGGGCAATTGGCTCAGCTATGGTTCAGATGCTTAAAGTGCATGGAGCTCATGTAACAGCCGTGTGTGGAACAGAGAATGTTGATTTGGTAAAATCGCTGGGTGCTGATGTGGTCATTGATTTCAAAAAGGAGGATTTCACAAAGTTAAATACCCAGTTTAAATACGTTTTTGATGCGGTAGGCAAGAGCTCTTTTGCGAAATGTAAACCTATTCTTAAACCGCGAGGTGTTTATATGTCGTCGGAGTTGGGATGGATGGCAGAAAACATATTTTTAGCCATCGTTACTCCACTTTTAGGAGGTAAAAGAGTTGTTTTTCCAATTCCGAAAGATTGCAAGCACAGCGTTCGATATATGAAGCAACTTATAGAAGAGGGTAGCTTTAAACCTGTAATTGATAGGCGATATACGCTTGAAAACATTGCCGATGCCTATAGATTTGTTGCAACAGGCGAAAAAGTGGGTAGTTTGGTAGTTGAGGTGGAGTAGATGATTTGCTTTAACCCTTTTGAGCTAATTCACGTAAGTAATTAGGGCAAAAATCAAATCCATTATCCCAAGCAATCCCACCAAATTCATCAACTTTAACTTGTTTAAAGTAGGCGTTGTCTAGTAACTTACTAGAAATACCTGTAGTAATAAATGGTTTAATATTGATGGTAGCTTTGAAGTTGTCATCAAAAATTACCATAACAGTGTAGTTGTCGAGAGCTTTAACATCAATAACCGTTTCCATAAATTTATTTTAAAGGTTCAATCGCCTTTAATTCTGCATTTATTTAAAAGCATTCTAATTTCGAGACGCCATAAATGGACGTCTCTACCCATAATACAATAGCTAATTTTAATGTAGAGACATCCATTTATGGCGTCTCGAAATATAGATGTTATCTGTTTCTTTTACAAAGATATACTTGTCAAAAATAAGTTATTTTTTACTTTGTTCCCCATATTTGGTTCTGCAAATCTATGATTGAATGGGTTTTGTTCCCTCTTTTCCCCCATTAAATTTGGTTTATAAATCTACTATCTATAGATTTACATCAAAGCACAATTTAGATGTCAAATCTTAAGATTTATAAAGCCTCGGCAGGTTCGGGTAAAACCTATACGCTTACCAATGAGTATGTTAAGTTGTTAGCTCAAAATAGCGACAACTACAAACATACGCTGGCGGTTACCTTTACTAAAATGGCTACGGCCGAGATGAAGGATCGTATTTTGCGACTTCTGCATAAGGAGTCGGGCTCAAAAAATCCGCTCAATGCTGCAAAGGCACAAGAGCAGCTCAATAAAATTCTCAACGACTACTCCAATTTTAATATCTCCACCATCGACAGCTTTTTTCAGTCGGTGTTGCGTTCGTTTGCGTTAGAGTTAAATCTCGACAGTACCTTTAAAATTGAGCTCGACCCAGTGAATTTGATCGAGCGAGCTGCTTTGGAGCTCATACATGAGTCGAATAAAAGCGGTGAGATGACCGAGTGGCTCTCAAGTTTTGCCGAGGAGAAGATAGAATCGGGAAAAGCGTGGAACCTTAAAAACGATTTGGTAAAGTTTGGCGAGCAACTTGGCAAAGAGGCTTTTTTGAAGATCTCTTCATCTGATTTTGAGCGCATTAGTGATCTTAAAAACATTAAAGCCTACAAGCTATCTTTGCAAAAGATGGTAGATGAGTTTAATAAGGAGGTCAAAGAGGGGGCAGCAAAAATCATCAGTTATTTGTCGTCTAATGGTTTGGATTACCCAAGTAATGTCGATTTATATAACGGAAAATCGCGTTCACCCATTTCAAAAATCTATCCGTTAGAGCGAGGTGATTCCTTTGATCTTAAGATTATTGAATCGCTCGAAAAGCCCATTGTCGAGGATAAACCCTTCTTTAAAAAGGATAAACAAACCGAAGCTTACGAAGATTCTCTTAAGCGCCAAATAGAGTTGTTTTGCATCTCCGTAAGAGCTAATTTCAAACAGGCAGCATCGGCTCAACTGGTATTAAAAAATCTCTTTTTATTGGGATTGATAAGTCGCCTCAAACTCCATTTCGACGCTATTTGTCGCGAAGAGGAGCTCTTTCCAATCACCAATACCCAAAGCTTTATCCACCGAATCATCGATAGTCACGACACACCCTTTATCTACGAAAAGGTGGGCGGTTTCTACAATAATTTTATGATCGATGAGTTTCAGGATACCTCGCAGTTGCAGTGGAGCAACTTCTATCCGTTGGTAGATAATAGTTTGGCTTCGAATCATCTATCTATGGTGGTGGGCGATGTAAAACAGGCCATTTACCGTTTTCGAAACTCCGATTGGAATCTGCTTAACAGCAAGGTCTTAATTGATTTTGCTAACCAAACCGAGACTATCACTCTTGAGTCTAATTTCCGAAGCGACAAAAATATCATCTATTTCAATAACACCATCTTTCCTCAGTTTTCGCAACTGGTGGCCAACACCCTCACACCTCCCGAAGAGGGCATTATTGATCCGCAAATTATAACCAATATCTTTAAAGAGGCTGGACAATTAGTGGGGCAAGAGGATCAGAAACAAGAGGGTTACGTGGAGGTTCGATATCTATCTAAAAAAGAGCTTTTGATAACCGATGAGATTGCTTCATTAGACGATGAGTTCGATGCGGATGAGACTTTTGAAACAGAAGGTGATGAGGAGGAGAAGGTAAACGATATCCTCTCAAAAAATGGTCTTATTCAAACCTACCTCACCATTAAAAAGATAACCACCGCTATTGATCATCCATTTGAATATCAGGATATTTGTATCTTGGTTCGAAGCTCAAAAGAGGCAGAAGCAGTGGGGAATTATCTGCTGGATAGGCAAATTCCACTGCTTAACAGTGGCACACTTACGCTTCAATCGTCGCAAGCGCTTATATGGATTATTGCCTCGGTAAAACATCTTATATACACCCAAAATAACCTTATTAAATACGAGGTTGAGCACCATTTTACCACCATTACAAAGGGTAGCGCCGATGGACTTTTGACCAAAATTGACGCACTCAGTCAGAAACCACTTTTTGAACTCATCGAGGGGCTAATAGAGTTGCTCCCATCAGCCGTTCGGGAGGAGCATGGTAGCTATTTGCGCGCTTTTATTGATGCGCTAACCATCTATTACAACGATTATAACCCATCGATTCACGATTTTTTGGAGTGGTGGAGCGATAAAGGGTACAAGAAAACCATCTCCATACCAGCCAATATGAATGCGGTTAAACTCATGACCGTTCACAGCAGTAAGGGGTTGCAGTTTAAGGTGGTTATCATGCCATTTGCCTCGTCGGTAATGAATAAAACGATGGGTGTGCAAGAGATTATGTGGCTAACCTCGGAGGTGGAACCGTTTGATAAACTGCCGCTTTTGCCCGTTCAGTATAGTAGCAAGATGAAGGATACTGTTTTTGCAAAACCCTACTATCAGGAGACGTTGAGCCGTTTGGTTGACTCGCTCAACGTGCTTTACGTAGCACTAACTCGTCCCGAAAAGGCGCTTTTTATCTTTACTCACGATACGGATGAGAACAAGACGTCCTCATCATCACTTACCTTTGCAAAGCTTTTTAATAGTCTTAAATCGCCAATGGAAGTGGGGGAAAATGATGACTATAAACCCAAAACGGTTGACCTAAACAGTTATTACGATGAGGCATCAAAGGCCATTATTTATGGCGATATTGAGGCGTTGAATCGACCAAATCCAAATGCGAAACCAGAACAGCCCAAGGAGCAACCCGAAGAGATAAAGATGTCTATCTACGAGGCCATTCCGTTTGAAGATCGCCTAAAAGTGAAACTCGAGCAAGAGAGTTACAAATCGCTTACCGAGCGCGATAGCAAACGCAAACGTGGTACTCAAATGCATAAAGTTTTTGAATATATTATTTCGCATGCAGATGTGGAGCGTGCTGTAGCCAAAACCATCCGCGAAGGAATTATCTTGGAGAGCGAAAAAGAGTCGTTGATAGAGATGATTAACGCCAAGATATCGGCACCTCATATCTCCGATTGGTTTAGTTCTGAGAACGAGATTAAAACCGAAGCCACCATCTTATCTAGTTATACCTACCGCCCCGACCGCATAGTAATTACCCCTAGCAATAGCGTGATTGTGGTGGATTATAAGTTTGGCGATACCAAAGAGAAGCACTACGAAAAGCAGGTGCTTGAATACATGAACGTTATTAAAAAAATGGGTTACAGCGACGTGCGCGGTAAAATTTGGTATGTGATGCTGGATGAGATTGTGGAGGTGTAAAAGGGTTGTAACGCAAAGGTCCGCAAAGAAGGCGCAAAGTTCCGCAAAGGTAAAAGAAGGGACGCTTATCAGACTTCGTTTTTTTCTTTGCGCTCCTCTGCGCCTTCTTTGCGGACCTTTGCGAAATAACTCTTCGCGGACCTTTGCGTAATAACCTTTCCCACATCCCCCCACTTCTCGTTAGTGAACAAAAGTTAAACCCAGTTGTTTTTATCCCAATTGTCCCAACATATGAGCAAATACAAGCAATAGTTATTGCTCCTTGGGATCTTAATTTAAGGGAAACAAGTAACTAAGATAACTTATGATTAAAAAAATTTTGGTTGCGAACAGAGGCGAGATTGCTGTAAGGGTAATGCGCTCATGTCGTGAAATGGGCATCAGCTCTGTTGCTGTCTATTCTGAAGCCGACAGAATGGCAGCTCACGTAAGATATGCCGACGAAGCCTATCTCATAGGTCCGGCACAATCGAGCCTTAGCTATTTAAATATCGATATAATTCTTGAAGTAGCTACAAAAGCTGGCGTAGATGCAATTCATCCAGGATATGGATTCTTGTCTGAAAATGCCGAATTTGCGCGTCGTGTGGCGCAGGCTGGCATAACCTTCATTGGCCCATCGCCCGAGGCAATGCTCGCAATGGGCGATAAACTCTCGGCTCGTAAGCTTATGATAGCCTCTGGCGTTCAGGTGGTTCCGGGCACTAAAGAGACGCTTGACGACCCAAAAGCACTTATAGAAACAGCTAAATCTATCGGTTATCCGCTTATGATAAAAGCTTCGGCTGGTGGCGGTGGTAAAGGGATGCGACTTGTTCGTGTAGAGTCTGAGTTGATATCGTCATACAACATGGCGCGCTCCGAAGCCAGAGCCTCTTTTGGAAATGACATTGTTTACATCGAAAAATATATTGAGAGTCCGCATCATATTGAATTTCAAGTTTTGGGCGATACGCATGGCAATGTGATTCATCTTTTTGAGCGCGAATGCTCGGTGCAACGTCGTCATCAAAAGGTGGTTGAAGAGACTCCATCGCCAATTATGACTCCTGAATTGCGTAAGAAGATGGGCGAACAAGCCGT
>JAGPHP010000106.1 GCA_018055415.1 Breznakibacter sp.
CCCTATTTTCCCTCATTTTATCTGGCACACAACAGTACCGATATCATAGCATATATAAAAGACTTCTTTACCGTGGAGAGTTGGCCTGTTGGTCCACCCTGGTTTATTTGGGTGCTATTTCTTTTTAATCTGATATTTGCTTTAGTATATAAGCAATTAATAAACTTACTCAACCATTTTGAAGTTAAAATCAAAATAGTTAAAACCTTCCATTTTCTTCTCATCCTTTTCACTCTCACATGGCTTTTATATGTTCCTGCTGCCTACTATTTTGGCATCGGCACATGGTTTGGGATTGGTCCATTTGACTTTCAGCTAAGTAGAATTGCACAATATTTCGGTTATTTTATTATCGGAATTGTAATTGGCCATTACGATTTCAACAATAACATTTTTTCAAACCACTCAAAACTTGTCTCAAAATGGTGGATGTGGAGCTCTCTTTCGCTCTTATTATATTCGTTTCTAACAATTGCGCCCCCACATCTGACAAAAATGGTAATCGATAGTTCAATTTCTGAACTCACAGGTTGGATGATCTATTTAACACTCTATTCGGCAACTTGCACGATAAGTACGATTGCATTTTTAACTATTTTCAGAAGATGGATGAAAACTGAAAATTGTATATGGAACTCTCTAAGTAACAATGCATTTTTAATTTATCTTACACACTACATCTTTATCACTTGGGTACAATTTTCGCTTCTGAGCATAAATCTTTCAGCATTTACAAAATTCGTAATTACATTTTCTACAACACTTGTATTAAGTTGGATATTAAGTCATCTGCTTAAAAAAATCAAGATTATTAACCGATATGTTTAGCTCAACACATTAACACTAAAAGATCAAAATCTACAATTTTCGCTTCAAGTATCGATTTTTGAATCAGAAAGCTTCAATTTTTCATTAATTTAACAATTAAACCCCTCCATTTTTGCACAAAACAGACTAATTAAGTCACCATCTTTACTTACCTTTAGCGCCGTAACAGAAGCGTTACAACCACACTACAAAAGAGCATTACACGATGGAATTTTTAGAACAGTTAAAAGAGCGAGCGCGAAAAAACATTCAGCGCATTGTGCTTCCTGAAGGAAGTGAGGAACGCACCCTAAAAGCAGCCGACATCATTATCTCGGAGGGTTTTGCAAAGGTTATCCTTATTGGAAATCCTGAAACAATAAAAGCGGAGTCAACTCGATTTAACCTAAAAAACATTGCACAGGCTACTATCATTGATCCACAAAACAATCCAAAGAGGGATCTCTATGTGAATAAGATGCTGGAACTTAGAAAAAGTAAAGGCTTAACAGAAGAAGCCGCTCAAAAACAGATCCTCGACCCTCTTGTTCTTGCGACGTTAATGATTAAATGTGGAGACGCCGATGGTGAGGTTGCCGGTGCCGACAATGCGACGGGTGATGTCTTACGTCCTGCATTTCAATATGTAAAAACAGCTCCCGGCATTAGTGTTGTTTCGGGAGCTTTTATTATGATATTTAAAGAGAAGCAATTTGGAGAGAATGGAATGATGGTTTTTGCCGATTGCGCCGTTCATCCAAACCCTACCGCCGAAGAGCTTGCTGAAATTGCTGTAGCAACGGGACGAACAACTCGTGCCATAGCAGGTTTTGAACCTAAAATTGCGATGCTAAGCTTCTCAACCAAAGGAAGTGCCAAGCACGAGATGGTTGACAAAGTGGTAAAAGCCACCGAATTAGCAAAAGCATTAGCACCCGATTTAAAAATTGATGGAGAGATGCAATCCGATGCAGCCATAATTCCGGCTATTGGTGCAAAAAAAGCTCCCGGAAGTGAAATTGCCGGTCATGCCAATGTCCTTGTATTTCCTACTTTAGAGACTGGAAACATCACCTACAAGCTCGTACAGCGTATGGCACATGCTGAGGCCATTGGCCCTATTTTGCAGGGTATGGCTGCTCCAATTAACGACCTTTCTAGAGGTTGCTCGGTAAGCGACATCGTTAACTTAGTGGCCATTACGGCGTTACAAGCAGGAGGTTTAAAATAGAAATGAACGTTAAAACGACACCCTAGTCGTTTTAACAAAAATAGATAACATCAAAAAGAGGAGAACACAATGGCAGAGATGGTAGTTGAATCGATTGAGGGATATGCACTAAGTCAAAAAAAGAGAGTTAAAACACTCTTTTCGCGTATTGGAATTGTTGGATGTGGAAGAGAGGGTCAGAGCATTGCTCGCATTGCAAGCTGGCACGGTATGGAGGTCGTTTTCATTGAGTTATCTCAAAGCAAAATTGAGAGCGCACTCAACAACATCAGCAAAGAGCTCGACAACCGCATCGAAACATGGGGTCTTACAACCTCTGAAAAGAGAGCAATTATGAGCCGTATCAGCGGTTCACTCGAATATAAAGAGTTAGCTGGTTGCGACTTTGTGATTGAAGCAATTCGTTCGGATGAAAAAACAGGCGGCCGCAGTTTAGATCAGAGAAAAGAGGTATTCCGAAAAGTCGAAGAGATTGTAGATCAAGACGCCATCATCGCCACCAATGCTACCACAATTGTGATTACCGAGCTAGCATCGGAGCTTAAATTTCCTGAACGATGCATCAGTCTTCACTTTTTTGTTACTTCGCCTGAAGCGCGAATCATTGAAGTGGTAAAGGGTTTATACACCTCCGACACCGTTTACAATAGCGCTTGTACTTTTGTGAAGTTGATTAATCGATCTGTAATTCCAGTTGAAGAGTCAGCTGGGCTTATAAGTGTTCGCCTTTTTGTAACACTACTTAATGAAGCGTGTGCAACCCTTATGGAAGGTGTTGCAACATTAGAAAACATTGATAAAACCATGGAAATTGGTCTAGGAATGCGCTTTGGTCCATTTAGAACTGCCGACATTATTGGTTTAAGCAAAGTGGTTAAGTGGATGGAAAACCTATATGATGAGTTTGGAGATCAGAAATTTAAACCCTCACCAATATTGCGACGCATGGTGAGAGCAAAACGATTAGGTGTGGCTATGGGACAGGGATTTTACACTTACGATGAAGATGGTAAGGTAATTAGCTCCACACTTATAAAAAAATAGGTAAGCCACATATCAGTTATCAAAACAAGAAACACATTACAAATGAATATATTAGTAGTAAATTGCGGTAGTTCGTCCATAAAATATCAGCTCTTCTCAAAAAAGAGCAGCGAATGGGTTGTATTAGCAAAAGGTGGAGTTGAGAAGATTGGGCTAAAGGGTTCTTTCCTCAAACATCAAAAAGAGAATGGCGATAAAGTGATGCTTGAGGGTGAAATCCTCGATCACAAAATTGCTATTGACTACGTTTTAGGGGTACTTACAAGCGCAAAGCATGGCTGTATCTCAAACCTAGATGAGATTGACGCTGTTGGTCATCGTGTAGTACATGGTGGTGAAGCATTTAATTCATCTGTATTTATTTCGAAAGAGGTTGTTGCCAAGATGGAAGAGTGTATAGAACTTGCACCTCTACACAACCCACCAAATTTAAAAGGAATCAACGCCATTTCGGCTCTTTTACCAACGGTACCGCAAGTTGGGGTGTTTGACACGGCTTTTCATCAAACCATGCCGCCGCACGCCTATATGTATGCAATTCCGCTCAAACTCTACAAAAAATACGCTATTCGTCGTTATGGTTTCCATGGGACAAGTCATCGTTTCGTTTCAAAACGCGCATGCGAGTTACTTAATGTCGATTATAATACACAAAAAATCATCTCTTGTCACCTTGGAAACGGGGCATCGATAGCTGCCATCAAAAATGGCAAATCAGTTGATACCTCGATGGGATTTACTCCTTTAGAGGGACTTATCATGGGAACTCGTGCCGGCGACCTAGATCTTGGAGCAGTTACCTATATTATGGATAAGGAGCTCATTGGAACCAACTCGGCAAGTGTACTTTTCAACAAACACAGTGGTATACTTGGACTAACTGGCATTTCATCCGACATGAGAGAAATTCAACAAGCTGCTGAAGCAAACAATGAAAATGCTATCTTAGCACTACAAATGTACAACTATCGAATCAAAAAGTATATTGGATCGTATGCTGCAGCTATGGGAGGTGTTGATATCCTTATCTTTACAGGTGGTATAGGCGAGAACAACAATCATGTTAGAAAGGCAACTTGTGAGGGAATGGAGTTCTTAGGCATCGAACTAGATCAAGAGTTGAATAAAACAATTAAGGGTTACGATGGTTTATTGAGTAAACCTAATACAAAAACAAAAGTGGTGACTATTGCCACAGACGAAGAGTTAGTAATTGCACAAGATACTGAAATGATTATCATGGAGATGAAAAAGAATAATCAGTTATAATGAACACCTAAAATCTTGCGATATGTTTAAGCATCTATCCGAATTATCAGGCTTATGTTTACAACGAAACAGACCTAAACGATTGGTCTTAACCATATCGCAAGACCTATTCTCCTTAGGAGCCATCTCAAAAGCAAACCAAATGGGAATAATCACACCTATTTTGGTTGGAGATGAAGCCCTTACAAAACAAATTATCAAAGAGAATAACATTCAATTCACCGAAGCCACCTTTATCAATGTTTTGAATACAGAAGAGTGTGTAAAAACGGCTGTATCAATTATAAACAGAGGTGAGGGTGATATCTTAATGAAGGGGAAAGTAGCCACTGCAACCCTCATAAAAGGGGTATTAAACCGCGATTGGGGCTTACGAGCAGGAAAATTACTCTCTCATTTTGCACTTTTTGAAGTTCCAGCCTATCACAAACTCTTTGCAATAACTGATGTTGCCTTAAATATTGCCCCAAATCTTAAAGATAAAATTGCAATCATCAACAATTCGGTCTCTTACCTTAATGGATTAGGCGTTTTGATGCCCAAAGTGGCGGTTTTAGGCGCCATTGAGTCGGTCAACGAGAATATGCAAGCCACCTTAGATGCAGCACTTCTCTCTAAGATGAATCAACGCGACCAAATTGTTAACTGCATCATTGATGGACCTTTAGCGTTTGACAATGCCGTAAGCACCCAAAGTGCAGATCTTAAAGGTATTAACAGTCCCGTTGCTGGCGATACCGATATTCTTCTAATGCCCGATATAGAGGTTGGCAATGTGCTGTACAAATCGCTCGTTTTCTTTGCCAAAGCAAAAGTTGCATCCGTTATTTTAGGCGCTAAAGCTCCTATTGTTCTCACCTCGCGCAGCGATTCGGAGGAGTCTAAGTTCGATAGCATTATGCTAGCGGCACTGGCTTAATTGTAAATTCCACAACACCTTATTTCTCACTCACAGTAACAAATCTAAAGCAGTTCAACAAACTCTTCTGTCAACATATTGTATAAACCATAAAAAATGTGATATTTGTATATAGAATATTTACACTCCAATAGTTTGCTATGTTTGTTAAACGGATAATTACTTTTCTAGCTATCATAGTTGCGCTAGCTACCTCCAGTGACGGTAAGACATCTGAGGGTGTTGTTTTTGAAAATTACGGAACTCGTCAGGGGCTTTTTCACTCATATATTCGCAATATTTACCAAGATAGCAAAGGCTTTATTTGGCTAGCTTCCTCTGAAGGACTCTTTCGTTTTGATGGTAAAGATTTCTTAATCATTAGGCAAAACAGCGAATTTGAACAACTAAACGGCAATAGCATTCAAACAATTTACGAAGATAAATCGACCAATTCGCTGTGGATTGGAACCGACTTTGGGGGACTCAACAAACTCGATTTAAATACTTTAGAGATTGAAAGCTTCTATACAAAATCAAATGATAGCATAATAAACAACATTGATATCATCAAATCTATTCTCAAAATAGACAACGACCTCCTAATTATTGGAACACAGGATTATGGACTACTAAAATTCATCCCATCCACCAAAGAGTATATAAAAATTGAATCTTCGGTTTTACCTACAAACAGTGCATTCACGGTATATAAAATTGCTAAACGAAATGATTTTATCTTTGCAGCAACATCACTCGGGTTGCTCAAACTCACGCTTGATGGTGTTCCAATTGAGTTAATACGAGTTAGTAGTAACAGTGAAATTATTGATCGCAGGAATGTCAATAGTGTCTTTGACTTTGACATCAATGGTAGGGGTGATCTCTTTTTCATCACAGCTCAAACGGTCTATAAGTATGATCACAAATCAGAGCTATCAACAATCTATCAGCCAGACATCGACTCGAACATACTCTCGTCCATCACCATAGATTGGGAAAACAACTTGTGGTTAGGAACAAATGGTTCAGGATTATTGCATTACGATATCGTAAACGAGAAAATTGACACCTATAAGGCCAATAACACCTCCAAATTTGCTCTTATCGACAATTCAATCAATGACATTACAATCTCTTTAACTCAACCAGTACTTTGGATTGCCACCAAATCGGGTTTTTCGAAGCTTGATCTCACCAACGAAAAATTCAATCAGGTTGATGTTTCAGACATTTCGGGTTCAGCAAATGTTTTTTTGGTACATCAAGACTCCGACTTAGGCATGTGGTTTTGGACTTTGGATGGATTATATTATAAAAAAAGAGGTAACGACAGATATACTCGCATTAACCTACCCATTAGTAGGCTAGAAGTTTTAAATGCAATAACTGAAGATGAAAAGAAAAACATTTGGTTAAGCACTTCAAATGGCCTCTACTGCTACTCGCTCATAACGAACAAGATAGATCATGTGTATTTTGAAATTAAAGGAATAGACTCAAAAACTCTGAACATAATCACTTCAGCAAAAAGGCTCAATAGCAATGAGTTGATTCTTTGCACTTTTAAGGGTATAGTCATCTACAATATCAATACTAAAAAACAGATCCTCCATCCTCTCAAAGAGAGCGATTACATCAACAATAGATTCTTCTTTTCAGAGATGATTATTGCAAAAGATAGCTCAATTTGGATGGGCAGCAGGGAAGGTTTTTTAGTTAAATTTGATCTTAAATCAAAAGAATATAAGCTATTTAATACGGCACAAAAGGAGCGCAGATTTAAACACTCGAACTACATTTTAAGCATTTCCGAGGGTAAGGATGGAAACTTATGGCTAGCCACTTATGGAGATGGTTTGCTAATGTTTAACACAAAAACCAGCATGTTTCAAGGTGGTTTCTTGAAAAACGATTTAATGAATTACACCTATTCAATCGTTAATGACAGTACTGGAACCCTCTGGTTATCTTCAAATTTTGGGATAGTTAGCTATAATCCGAGAACAAACATTGTAGAGAGTTATGGCAAAAGCGATGGCACCTTCTGTGAAGAATTTAATGAGGGCGCCTTCTTTAAATCAGAAAATGAAGAGCTCTATTTTGGAGGGACTAATGGTTTTATACATTTTAATCCCCACAAAATAACACAAAACCTATACACACCTCCCGTTTTTATAAGTAAAATAAGCTACGGCGGTGATCGTATCACACCATCTGAGGAGAACGAATTAAAAGATGGTTTAAAGAGAAAATTTATTGAAATTGAAAAAGGGAAGCGGAACTTACAGTTTCAAATTTCAGTTCTAAACTACTGCGGTTCGGAAAACAATAAAATATCATGGAAACTAGATGGTTTCGATTCCGACTGGAACTCAGGATTGTCTGATGAAAAAATTGTCTATTCGAATCTACCAGCAGGTACATATACATTCTTAACAAAGGGATCAAACAACAATAATCTATGGAATAATGAGGGAGAATCGCTAATCGTCAATATTGTTGCTCCTTGGTATCAAACACCCATTGCTTGGACGATATTAGCAACCCTGCTTATAACCCTCATTACACTTATTGTTTATTACCGATATGATTGGCAACGTCGTCAGAAAGAGAAACTTGCACTCTTAGTAAAAGCAAAAACGGCCGATCTAGAAAAGGCCAACGAAGAGCTTGAAAATAGTAAGATAGAGATCATGGCTCAAAAAGCCGAATTGGAGATACACCGCAACTACCTTGAAGAGACTGTGGAGCGAAGAACAGCCGACTTGGAGAGAGCTAAAATTAAGGCCGAAGAGTCTGATAAACTCAAAACAGCCTTCTTGGCAAATATGTCGCACGAGATTAGAACACCAATGAACGCCATCATTGGATTTAGTAGTCTCTTAAACACCAACTCCTTCTCTCTCAAAGAACAACGTGAATTTATTAGTCTCATTATGGCTAGTAGTGAAACGTTATTGGTTTTAATTGACGATATTTTGGATATTTCAAAAATTGAAACATCACAAATAATCATTAAACCTAGTGAAATTAACGTTGGTGACTTCATTACCCAGCTATACCAAACATTAACATTTGAAAATCAGAACCAAAACACCGAATTTGTGTTAGACTTAAATAGCGAGTTAGAAGATTTAGTAATTACTACCGACCCTACTCGTCTCAAACAGATTAT
>JAGPHP010000284.1 GCA_018055415.1 Breznakibacter sp.
ATTGTGGGCTGAATTGAGGTAAAAATAGTCTTTGCCGTTTTATGATCAATAAGTTGTGTATTCACTTTCGCCCCTTTCTTTTTCGACAAAGCACGCATGAAGTTCCAAACCACATTGATACTTGCATGATTTGCAAACTGCTTGGTGCTAAATGCCACTGTACTAACGCGAATTGGCCATTCTGAAAATGTACCTCTAGCAGAAACTACATAAGTAGCTGTTAGTAAGATAAGTAGTGGAGAGAAATACCATCTTATCTTTTCTAGAGATAAGAGTTCTTTGGAGATATAGCGTGAGTACAATACGGATGCAGTGGTGGATAGCAAAATCCAAAACAGCACAAACAGTACCGTTGCCCAATAGGGTGTAGAGGCTAACGCTGCACCAGGTGTGTTGATGTACTGTAGCGGTGTAGCATCCATTCGAAAGCCCCAATTACGGAAGAGCTCAAAATCAACAACAACAATAAAAAGTGATGTAAAAATGAGCAGATAGGTAAGTCCGTTTACAATTTTATGAATGTACTTTCCTTTAAAAAATACTGAGACGGCAACAATCAACCCATAAGCAAGCATGAAATAGCTTGTCATAGATAGATCTAAACGGAACCCATGTAAAAAGGTGAGAATAATCTCTCCAATAGTTAAATCCTTTGTGCCAGTGAAGTTGTAGCACTCAAACAAAAAGCGAGCAACCAAAAATAGGAGTAACCAAAAAATGGTTGTTTTAAGAAGAAAGAGTAATCTTTTTTGCATAAACGAGTGATATATCTATTTGGTTTGTAGCTCTTTGGTATTGAAGTCGTTCGATAAGATTTGAAATATTGCTTCGCACTCCAATTTCAAATTAGTAGTATCTCCCTCTTCAAAAATCATGCTTTTGCTATCGGTACTAAAAGCAATACTCCCTTTATTTGAGTGTAGACCAAATCCATTTCCCCAAGCATAAAAGGCATATTCGGGAGAGTTATTAGCTAAAATATTTTTTGAGAATTCAAATTTACTGTTATCAGCTAATAGCTGGCCTAAAAGAGTTGCTGCGATATCTTGCTGTGCTCCAATTTTAGTGATCTCTCTTGCTTCGTTGATTGCCCCGCCGGTCCAAATCATTGGAATAGCATATCGTCGGGGTTGATGGAGGTCGCGGTTGGTTACAAAATGTACCGAATGATCGGCCACTAAGACAATCAACGTATTTTTCCACCACGGTTTAGTTTTGGCTTTCTCGATAAAAATGCCCACTACGCTATCAGTGTAATTAAGTGAGTTCAGAAATTTTGAGTTGGCATCATCTCCTTTGATAACCGTATTCATGGGTACTTCAAATGGTTCATGACTGCTCAATGTGAAAAGAACCTTAAAGAATGGTTTACTCTCTTTATCAATCTCTTTAGTTAAATAATCGAGCATTAGATGATCGTGAACCCCCCATTTTGAGTTGCGTTCTAAACTTGATGGAAGTGCATTTTCATCCTCTACATTTTGGAATTTCTGATTGAGCATAAAACTCTTCATGTTGGCAAAATTGGCATCACCGCCGTAGTAGTATGTGGTTGAGTAACCCATCTCATTAAAACTCTCCGCTAAAGAGGGAAGATTACGGGTCTTATTCGGAAAGTTCATTATTGAAACCTTATCTAATGCAGGATAGCCCGCTAGGATAGCCACCAACCCCTTGTCACTTCTGACACTTGAAGCATAAAAGTTGCTAAATTTAACTCCCTCAGAGGCTAATCGGTTTAGATTTGGTGTGACTCCCTTTAGTCCACCAAAAGCTTCAATGCCATCGGCCGTAAAACTCTCTAATACAATAAGTACTACATTTGGTCGATTTGTATTAAGAAGCTGTAGCGTTGTATCTGCAGGGCTTTTGAGCTTTTCAAAGATAGATTGAGCTCGATCTTGCTCAATAAACTGCACTACTTTCTTACTCGTTTTAATGCGTAAAACTGCATCTAAGAAATTCCATGATACATTAACAGCTGCATGGTTTGCGTATTGATTATCGGTGAAATAGACTGTTCCAGCATTGATTGGTGCCACCGTTAATGTTCCTCGAACGGGTAAAAAATAGAGTCCAGTGAAGAGAATTGTTAGAGGCAAATGGTACCATGCACCTTTTTGTATCTTAAGTAAGTCAATAGCTATAAAGCGTTTGTATAAGTAACTAATGGTTAAAGAGATGGCAATCCAAAATACCACCAATAGTATAAAAAGCCAAACGGAGGTTGAAGCGAGTGCCTCTTTAGGTGTCTTAAGGTAGTAAAGGGGAGTAGTATCCATCCTAAAGCCCCAATTCCTATAAAGTTCCATATCAACTACCGTTATCATCATGGTAATTAATATGAGTAAGTAGGTGACGTAGTTTATAGGTCGTTTAATGTACTTTACATCTATAAACGTGGTAAGTGCAATCAAAATACCTATGAGAAAGATGAAATATCCCGTAAGCGACATATCTAATCGCAATCCATGCACATAGCTCAAAAGAATTTCATTTATAGGCAATTGCACTGTTTTGGTGATGTTATAGCTCTCAAAAAGAACTCTTGCAAAAGCAAATAAAAGAACCCAGAAGAGGGTATATTTTAGAAGAAAAACAATTCGTTTAATCATGGAATAGTG
>JAGPHP010000285.1 GCA_018055415.1 Breznakibacter sp.
TTTGAAGAGATTGAAAGTGTTGTAAGATAAATTGTGTGAAAGTAAGATTTGCTTTTTTTTCTTTGTACTAAATATCCATTTTAAGATTTTAAATTAGATTTCTATAATTAAGTAATTGGAATATTTAAATCTTGTAATGTTTTTACTAAGGTAGCGGCAAAGTCCCTCTCCCTTGGAGAGGGATTTAGGGTGAGGCCAATTATAAAAATCCGACATTACTTCAATCTCTATATTTACATCCCTAACTCCTTTAAAATCATTAATGTAATCTCTTTTCTCGACCGAATGAAATCATCCGTAGCCTCACCTTTCAATTGAACGCAGTTTGCAAAATAATAGACGTTATTGCTTTTTTCAATGTATCCCACATACCAACCTATTTGCATACCCTCTTGCTCACTCCAACCTGTTTTAGCTCGCAAAGTGTAATTGGCACTATCTTTAACTACCATTATTTTTTTTGTGATGTCGATAGATCGCTTGGAGAAGGGAAGCTTGTTGTCGTGAAGTCGCGTTAAAAAGTCAATCTGTTCTAATGGTGTAATTCGTAACTCTCCAGTGAGCCAAAATTTGTCAATTCCACCTGTTGTATCCATATTTCCGTAACCGGCTTTTGTTAACCATAGATTCATCCGCTCACCACCTACACACCTAGCCAACTCTTGGTAGTACCAAACCGTTGAGTTTTTGAATGCGCTCTTTAAATCTTGGTCGCTATTCCAATTTTGTACTGGTCTAACAATGCTATCCCATTTAAAAACGGTGTTCTCATCTGTTACAACACCTGTTTCTAATCCTATTAACGAATTGCAAATCTTGAACGTGGAGGCGGGTATAAATGGCTGATTTAACTGGCTTTGATTGTAGCATATCTGTAGTCCCTTTTGTGAGTCATAGAGAATAAATGAACCAATAACCTTAAATTGGTCGTAGTAGGTTTTAAAATCCTCTCGAATAATCGTTGAACTATCTCTCTTACAGCTAAGTGCAAAAAGCGCTGTTAATGCCAGTATCGGTAATATTCTCTTTTTCATCTGTTATCTTTCCTCTTATTGAATCTCAAATATACTGATTTCCTTTTGTAGTTTGCTCCGGCAAGTCTTCAGTTACTAAAAGGAATCATCCAACCATTATCTGTCTGCATAATCTTATTTGTCTTCCATTACACTCTCGTGGCTATTAATCCCACCTTTAAAGTGCACTTCCTTATTTGTTCTTTGTAGCTAATTCGTATTTAATCTACGTTTAATTCATATTTATGATTAATATATTCCAAGTTTATTATTATAAAGGTGGAATATATGTGGGATATATGTGGGATATATGTGGGATATATGTGGGATATATATGGGATATATATGGGATATATATGGGATATATATGGGATATAAGTGACTTATTTACGTTTATTTTGCTTCGATCCGATGGATTGATAAGGAAGTAAATCATCAATTCCTCAGGATTTATGTCCATGCTTGGAGATGGATGTTCGAGACTATAAATTATTTTGTGTAAACACAAAAATTCTTACATCGAATTCTTGATCTTTTAGATATTTGGTGAATTCTTTAACCTTTTAGAAAAAAAAAGCTCCAAGCATCAATTATTTCTAATTGCCGCCTAGAGCCTTTTTATATCTATTCCACAAATCCTACAATCCTATAAATCCCACAAATCCCATCAAATCACGGGAACTTCGGGAACTTACTAAAATCAGGTGTTCTCTTTTCCAAGAATGCATTTTTACCCTCTTGTGCCTCTTCCATAAGGTAGTACATGAGTGTAGCATCTCCTGCTAGCTCCATGATGCCTGCCTGACCATCAAGCTCTGCGTTTAAGCCTCTTTTTATCATTCTAAGCGCCAATGGACTTCGGCTAAGCATGATTTTGCACCACTCCATAGTTGTGTCTTCTAGTTGTGCTAGAGGAACCACTTTGTTGACCATTCCCATTTTTTCAGCTTCCTCAGCGGTGTATTGGTTGCAAAGGAACCAAATTTCACGTGCTTTCTTTTGTCCTACGCTACGGGCCAGATATGATGATCCAAAACCTGCGTCAAAACTACCTACTTTTGGTCCAGTTTGTCCAAAACGAGCATTGTCTGAGGCAATTGTTAAATCGCAGACCACATGCAAAACGTGCCCACCACCAATTGCATAACCGTTTACCATAGCCACAACTGGCTTAGGAAGTGAGCGTATCTTTTTGTGCAGATCGAGGACGTTAAGGCGTGGAACACCACTCTCGTCAATATAGCCACCCACTCCTTTTACGTTTTGATCGCCACCCGAACAAAATGCTTTATCGCCAATGCCAGTTAATATTACCACCCCAATTTCGCTCTTCTCACGACATATCTCAAAAGCATCTAGCATGTCCACGTTGGTTTGCGGGCGAAAGGCGTTGTAAACCTCGGGTCTGTTAATGGTTATTTTAGCAACACCATCACAAAATTGGAAAAGAATATCTTCGTACTCTTTGATTGTTGTCCAAACTCTTGTACTCATATTGTGTTTTTTAAAGTTTCGAAATAGTTTCTAAGTATCTGTGCGTTCAATTTTGAGGGAGTTACAATCTCTAGTATTTCGCACTGTTTGCTTTTGTAAAATAGTGGTAAGTAGAT
>JAGPHP010000286.1 GCA_018055415.1 Breznakibacter sp.
GATCCGCATCGCCCTCAAAATCGTTCACGATAAAACGCTCTTTAATCTCTATATGTGATTCAGATGAAGTAACAACCGAATCAAGCTCAGTTCCTTTACCATTTAACACCAATGCATAACCGTAGGGAGATAGATAATTATTCGTGATATCACCACCCTGATTACCTCTGGTTGGATCGACCCAGTAGGATTTACCGTTAGACAGATCGACCCTTGTGATAACATGATTAAAGAGCGTTGGCGAAGGTAGGTACGACTTAACATGCTCCCTCTCAATAGTTGCAACTAAGGCAGGATAGGCTGTAACATCCATCTCTTTAAGCATTTTAGTAAGTAAGAGCGATTTATCTTTGCAGTCGCCAAAACCTTGCTTAAAAACCTTGTTGGGCGAGTTAGGCCGATGTGATCCCTCCCCTATCTCGATACCTAAATATCTGATATTCTTTTGAACATAGCGTAAGGCAGCCATCACCCTCTTCTCTTCGCTACTCTCACTCTTTAAAATTTTACTACAGATAGCCTTAAGTGAATCATTTAATATCTCATTATTCTCAAATACTCGCACACCCCATTCACGAACTTCACCCCAATCCTTGGAGCTACTCATCTCAATTAAGACGTAGCTGCTATACCACTGAGGCAGATATTTCTCAACCTTAACTGCCGGAACGTCAATCATTTGCCAAATAAACTCTTCGCCCCATTTTGACACAACTCGTTTGGGCTGTAGATCACAATTTTGAGTATTGATCTTTAAAAATTGATCTTTTGATTTAATGATTCGTAAATGGTAGTCGAGTAGCGTGTAATTTAACTGATAATAGAAGGATTTATAAATCTGATTCCCTAGCACAGGATTACTACCTTTGCGTGTAAAGCTATACTCTACAATATCGCCAACCCGTATATCTTCAAGAATAATATAAACCGTTATAGTCTCGTCATAGATATAATAATTAAGATCATCCTCCCTTTGCAACTCTTTAATCTTCACTTTTTTGGAATAATCCAAACATTTACCCTCTCTACATATCCTTATCGAATTCAAAAACAGCTGTTGATAGGCTGGATTATAATCAATTCGCAACTCCGAGTTTTCCTGAACACCATTCTCGGAAGTTAGCTTATAAGCGTAATGGTAATAAGACTCCTTACTACCCAAATTAGATTGCAGATCCATCAACATAAAATAGCAACCATCTTCAACCTCCGAGGGGGGCAAACTCTTTGTCGCATCTAAAACGATAGGATTAAAACATTCAGACGTCTTAGCCCATTTAGAACTAGCAAAAACTTGGCTCGCGATGGCTAACAAACAGAGGAGCACCCATTTAAATTGAATCATAGATGTAGATTTTTTTCAAATACAAATATCAGTTTAAAAGCATAACGAGCAAACATATTTTAGTTGGGATAAGCAAGAAGAACAAGTTCAACCTATCACTTAATAATCAATCACTTACACAAAATGTCAAATAATAGTACTTAAAAAAATAGAGATTATTCGATTATTTAATCGCAAAACTGCTCATTTCAATATTTTTTAGTAGTTCTGAATGCCTATTAAACGAATAGCTTACAGCAAGCCTAAGTCAGTTTATCTTTTCTAAATTCAACCTGTAGTTTGCATCTACTAAAAGCAAAACTAACACGGTGTGTTGTATCAATTTGCATACTAAATGATTCATCAAAAAGCAAGATTATTTTATATCACAGAAGGTATGAAGTAGTTCATATTAATTACATTTTCAATTTTATTTATTATTTTTAAAAAACCTACAAAATGAAGAAAATTTTATTGGCGTTATTTTTAACTGTTGCTATTTTTTCATGCAAAAAAGAGAGCGATGATAATGAGCAAACTATCGAAACACCAGTTCTGGCAGGCGACACAGTGGATGTTGCATTAATTAGTTCAAAATGGATAATCGCGAACAACGAAGAGTTCAAGTCCATCGAATTTAATGAAAGCGGCAACTACATTATCGTAAAGACGCCTAAGCTAAAAGCAGCCACAACAACTGACGATGAGGTACTTTACGGAACCTACACTATTGTTAATGAAACTACCATAATTCTATCTGGCTTCGGTACTGTAATATTTATAGATTTTGGCCAAGAGATAACCAAAATTGTAATTACACTTGCCACAAACCCTACATCACCTATCACACTTGAGGCAACCGAAAAGAGTGAGATTACAATGACAACAAAAACCGAACTACTATGTAGAACATGGGATTTATATACTGTTAATGGCGAAGAGGTTGCTGGCACAACAGATGAGTCAACTGTTCTATTTTCGGCAGCAGGAACTTACTTTGTAGATTTTGCTGATCCAGAAATGGATGAGTATGGAGGATTAGCTCAATGGTCTTGGAGCAGTAGTTTGCAACAATCGTTCTGTTACGATTGGGAAACAACTCCTGTATGTAGTAGTACCAATAGCGTTTCTATTGTTTCATTAACCGAAACAGAGTTAAAAGTATCAGAAGATGGAACAATTTTTATTTTCAAACCCGCTACTTCAAACAAATCGCGCACACTTACCTTATGTGATTCTACAAATATCCTAAAAAATGGATTTTTAAAGAGATAGTTGATTATCGCATAATACTAAAA